>JACRCP010000345.1 GCA_016218965.1 Deltaproteobacteria bacterium
CCGGCGGGGGCGATCGTTTTCTCAACGGACACGGGCGGACGGGCGGATTCGGGCACCGTCGCACGGGCCGACTCCACGCCCGACCTGTGGTCGGGCGCTCCGGCGGCCCCTACATCCTTCGGCGGAGGTGATGTCCCGAAGATCGCATCAACCATTCTCTCGACTGTACCGACGATCACGTTCTCGTCCTTCTTCGTCTTCTCGGTCGCGCGTTCGACGATGGCGACTTTGTTCGCGTCCATCAGCTTGAGCGTCACAAGGTACTGGTCGCCGATGTTCCCGATGGAGCCCTCGACGTAGTACGCCGCGCCCAGCGCCCCCGCTATCTGAATGAGGCAGCTCGTGTCCGTGCACCCCTTGAACTGCTTATTTTGCTCCCAAGACAGCATCTTGTCGAGGTCTTTTTGCCCCATGACACTGTACCGGCGCATCCTGGACACCCGGTCGATCACGAGTTCGGTCAAGAGATTGGACAGCCCCCGGTCGATGCCCCGCTCGGGCACAAGGTCGAAGACGATGAGGGTCGGGTTTTGGACCGCCTTCTTCGGGCTGCCGGCCACCTTTGCAGGTTCCTCCGCGCCTGCGAAGGCACAGAACGTGACGGCTACCGAAAGCGCGGTCACGAATACGGTGGGTTTTTGCTCGAAAATCCCCATTGCCGACCTTTCGTGCTGCCACATTAGCATTGTCGGACTGCCGGTTCAAGTCAGTCGGCTTTGCGCGCAGGGCCTCGGACAAAGTCCTCGGCCGCCATCAGCTTTCAGCTTTCAGCCTTCAGCAACACCCCGAATTCCGCTCGGCTGACGGCTGATAGCTGACGGCTGACAGCGGGTCCCGGCGACTTTGCCGGGACCCTGGCTTTGCGCGCAAACAAACTTGGCAACGGAAAAAAGGATGGAAACCGCAATCGAACCAAAGGGAGCGTTGGGGGTCGAACACTGTTACTTGACGCTTGCGGCGGCGCACCGACGCAATGGGGTCGGGGCGGTTGTGTTTTTGCCGCCGCGCAGGTGGCGGAGGATTTCGCCGGGGAGCACGGCCGACACGGCGCTGGCGGCGCCGTAGGCGATGCGGCCGGTGAGGCTCGACCCGACGTACCGCGACGCCTGTCCGGTGTCGAACGCCATCAGCAAAAGCGACAGGACCAGCGCCAACGCGAATCCCGAGAGCACGCCGAAGGCGGCGCCCAGCGACTTGTTGAGCGTGCTCAGGAACAGGGCGTGGGCGATCTTCGTTGCCGCCATGCCGATGACCATCACGCAGAGCGCAATTATGGCGAAAGCCACCGCCAGCGCTATCAGTTTGCTCCCGGGACCGTGACCTATCAGGCCGTCGAAGAAATTCTCCACCTTGGCGGCCCCCCAGATCGCCCCCATCGAACCCGCCGCCAGCGCAAGCAGCCTGAAGACCTCCATGATGATCCCCCGCGCCCAGCCCGCGTGCACGCGCCAGCCGACGAACGCGACGACCACGATGTCCCAGAAGTTGGGCATCACTGGGAAGTGAGAAGCGAGAAGTGAGAGGTAAGAAGGGGTCGCATGGGGCGGTTCATCTGTCACGGTCCCCGGTCGCGTCGGTTGCGCCGTCCGTCGCGCCGTCCGTTGCGCCGTCTGTGCCGCCGTCCGTTCCGAAGAGATCCTTCGGCTTGAGCGCCTCGGGTTCCCAGGGGCCTTCCCCTTCCATCGAAGCCATCACCCAGGTGCTCTCGACCAAGTCCCACTTCTGGATGATCTGCGCCTTCTTCTCGATGCCCTCGTTGATGATGAACCACTTGAGGCTCACACGTACGACGGCGTGCTGCTCCTCCTCGTCTACGACGACCTCTTTGAGCTCGTAGTCGGTGAAGTTGATCTTCTCCTCGTCCTTTTCGAGGTGTTCGACGAAGGCCGCGCGCAGGGCGGGGGGCATATATCCGCCGGCCGCCTCGAAACGCTTCCAGCGGATGTTGTTGTTGAAGTCCGACACGGACTGCATCAGGCGCTCGTGCTTGGGAGGACAGGCGGCGACTGCAAGGAGCATCGCGAGGAAAGGCAGAAGGATGAAGGATGAAGGACGAAGGACGAGGGACACAGGATGGTGGCCAAGGCGGTGGGCGGTGGGCGGTGGGCGGTGGTGCCGGTCCGCGTCCGCCTTCTGCCTCTTGCCTCTTGCCTCTTGCCTCATGCCTGTTCCCGCCTCCCGCCTGCTCATGCCTCCAGCCTCCTGCCTCACGCCTTGTGGAGTCGTTCGTACAACTCGACGTATTTCCGCGCGGATGCGGTCCACGAAAAGTCGCAGGCCATCGCCCGCTTCACAAGCGCCTCCCACGCGGTCTTGTTGCGGTACACGTTGAGCGCCCTTTTTACCGCGCCAATGAGCGCATCGGGGGCGTACTCGCCGAACTTGAACCCGGTGCCGTTTCCGGTCTTTGGATCGTAGTCTTCGACGGCGTCATCGAGGCCGCCGACGGCGTGTACAATGGGGATCGTCCCGTATCGCAGGCTGTACATCTGGTTGAGCCCGCAGGGTTCGTAACGCGACGGCATCAGGAACACGTCGCTCCCGGCCTCGATCTTGTGGGCGAGCGCATCGTCGAATGTCAGCGACAGACCCACCTGGTCCGGCCGCTTGTCTTTGAGCGCGCTGAGGCAGTCGCGGTACTTCCGATCGCCAATCCCCAGGACGACGAGCTGACAGCGGAGCGAAGCGATCTTGGCGCCCGCATCGGCGATGAGGCCGAAGCCCTTGTGATCGGCGAGCCGCGAAACCATCCCGATGACCGGCACGTCGGACACCGGCAGTCCGAAGGCGGCCTGAAGGTCCGCCTTGCACCCCGCCTTGCCGGACATGTTCGCGGCCGAGTAGTTCTTTGCGATGAGACGGTCCGTTGCGGGGTCCCACTTTGTGTAGTCCGCGCCGTTGAGGAACCCGAAAACCCGGTCGCGTTTTTCCTCGAGGACGCCCTGGAGCCCGCACCCGAACTCCTCGGTGCGAATCTCGCGGGCGTACCGCGGGCTGACGGTCGTGACCGCGTCGGCGAACACGATCCCCGCCTTGAGGAAACTGACCTTGCCCCAGAACTCGAGGGCCTGGTAGTGGTAAAGCTCCCAGGGAAGCATCAGGGTTTCCATGGTCCCCGGGTCGAACAGGCCCTGGTAGCCGATGTTGTGAATGGTGAAAACGGCGCGGACGCCCGAGAAGAACGGGTCGAAAGCGTACGTGCGCTTGAGGTGCGGGAATGCCGGTCCGGTCTGCCAGTCGTTGCCATGCACGATGTCGGGCCTGAACCCGACGGCCTTGGCCGCTTCGAGAACGGCCCGCGAGAAAAAGGCGAATCTCTCGGCGTTGTCGGGGTAGTCGCCACCGGCGTCCCCGTAGATGCCCTTCCGGTCGAAGTAGCGCGGGCTCCCGATCAGGACTACGTATGAACCGGCCGGGGCCCCGGCGAGCGGGGCCTCGAATATCTCTGCCGGCTCCATCCGGCCCGCAACCGGCACGAGCGCGGTCTTGCCCGATGCCGCAACGCCCGAACCCGCGCGGTCGACCGTCTGGTGCAGAGGCGCCGCCACGACGACTTGGTGCCCGGCCCGGGCGATCTCGACGGGGAGCGACCCCGCAACGTCGGCGAGTCCGCCCGTCTTCGAGAAAGGCACGACCTCGGGCGACGCGTACAGAATCCTCATGGCGGGTCTCCTTGGCCCTAGACTTCCATCCGGTGAAGATGGTCCGCCGATTCCTCGGGGGGCGTCGGGTTGATGTAGAAGCCGCTCCCCCACTCGAACCCCGCCACCTTCGTGAGCGTGGGCATTATCTCGACGTGCCAGTGGTAGTAGGGGAGGTTTTTCTCGTTTAAGGGGCTCGTGTGGACGATGAAGTTGTACGGGGGCCGATCGAGTGCGGCGTTGAGCTTGCGTAGAGTGATCCGGAGGGCCTTCGCAAGGTTCTGGTACTCGCGTACCTGTCCGTCCTCGAACGACGACTGGTGCGCCTTGGGCAGGATCCACGTTTCAAAGGGGAATTTGGGGGCGTATGGCGAAACGGTGATGAAGTCATCGTTCTCGTACACGACCCGGCGCCGGTCGCCGCGTTCCTGGCGCACGATGTCGCAGAATATGCAGCGTTCCTTGAAGTTGAAGTATTCTCGCGCCCCGAATATCTCCTCGGACACGTAGCGCGGGACGATCGGGAGCGCTATGAGCTGCGAGTGGGAATGCTCGAGCGACGCGCCGGCCGCCTCACCGTGATTCTTGAAGATCAGGGCGTAG
Source organism: Deltaproteobacteria bacterium (assembly GCA_016218965.1). Taxonomy (GTDB): domain Bacteria; phylum Myxococcota; class SpSt-1050; order SpSt-1050; family JACRCP01; genus JACRCP01. Next base: position 4,245 of record JACRCP010000345.1, read on the forward strand.
CGGAAACGCGCGTCCTTGCGGAGGTCCACGATGCGGTCGCGGTACGCCCAGACGACGGATTCGACCTGCGCGTCGGTGAGGTCGGCGAGAGTCTTGGCGTGATCGGGGTTTTCGATGATGACCTCGTGCGCCCCGACGCCGTTCATCTTGTCGTAGATCCCCTCGCCCTCGCGCTGGAGTCCGCCTTCGATCATCAGCGCCGGGAACTTGTTGGGGACGACGCGGAGCGACCACCCCGGCCCGTTGGCGCCCGTGCCGTTTTCGCGGTAGGCGAGAACCTCGGGAGGGGTCTTTTCCTCGTTTCCGGGACAGAACGGGCAGAACCCCCCGTGCGGGGGGTCGCGCTTGATCTTGAAGTCGGTCGGTCGTTTCGCCCGCTCGGTCGCGATGATCACCCATCGCCCGATGACGGGGTCCTTGCGAAGCTCAGGCACCTCAAGATCCTCCCTCTCCCCGGGGACAATAACAAAGTCTAAGGTCTAAAGTGCGTCGTGTAAAGTTATCATCATGTGTTCTGCCATTCGGAGTACGTGCGGGAACGCCCCACCCCGGCACGCCCTTCCGCCCCGGCTCGCGCATGCTTCGCCGGGCGTTTCATTGCTTCCGGCCCGAATCCGGGGCGAGCCGGGGCTCCAGGGCGCATCCAGCCTTCGCAGCCGAAGCCGCTGCTTCGGCGGAGTAGGCCCGGGGCGGGGCTCTGGGTGTCGGCTGTGAATGCACTCCGAATCCCAGCATGCGTTCATGCGTATTCCGCCAGCAGGTCGACATCGGCGAGGATCCCGTCCTCGGCCTCCACGGTTTCAAGCTGTTCGATCTCCTTCTCGCCAAGTTCGCCGCGTCCCAGGGCGACGGCGGCGATCGCCTTGAGCATCTTGAAATGGTAAAGGAGGCGGGTGAAACGCTCCTCGGCGTAGTCGCGCGCCGTGGCCGTCGTCACAAGGAAAAACCAGTCACTCGACTCGAGGAGCATGAGCGTCCGCGCCATCTGTCCGAGGACGCGGCGCAGCAGGAGGTCGTTTGTCGCGGCGTGGCGGCCCGCGATCTGGGCAAACGCCGCCTCCGCGCGGTTGACCTCCTCCCACATGTGCACGGTGAACATGTTGAGCCACATGCGGTGGTCGCCGCCTTCGCCCCACGACCCCTCGAAAAGCCTCGCCGTCCGTCGCGGCGGGGCGAGGGAAAGCTGTTCGGCGCACGTGCGCACTTCGACGCCGTTTTTTGGCAGCAGGCGCAGGACCTCGGTCATGAACGCCGGCCCCTCGAACCACCAGTGCCCGAACAGTTCGGTGTCAAACGGAGCGATCATGGTTCCGGGGCGCCCGTGCGCGGCTGCGTAGGCATCGAGGCGAGACCGGATGATGGTGACGTAGTGGGCAGCGTGTTCTTTTGCCTTGGCGAGCGCCGCCGCCGCGTCGTACGGCTGTTTTTTTTCGAGTCCGGTGTGGCGGTCGGTCACGCGCCAGTAGCGCAGCCCTCCGTCATGGTGCTTTTTGTGGAACTCCAGGTACTCGGCCGACCCCGGGTAGCCGAACTCGTGGCTCCAGACCTGCAGGCTTGCGCCCGGTTCGCGCGAGAAGACGGCGAGTGTCCGCCCCGCGGCGCCGCCCTCGATCCAGTAGGGCTCGAGCGGGAGCATCGGGTCGGGGATGCCGGGGGAGGCATTGCCCGACCACAACCCGGAGCGGGAGTACCCGTACCCGCCGCCCGGCGCGCCGGTGAGCAGGTGGTGATCGGTGATGAAGTAGCGGACCCCCGCTTCGGCAAGGACCTCGTCGATCCCCTTGCGGCCGCCCGTTCCGATCTCCGCCGGGCGATACCCGCACTCGGGCAGCCAGAAGCCGGCCGGCGCCGCGCCGAATCGCCGCTCGTAGAGATGGACCGCACCGGCCACCTGCGCCTTGAGGCACAGCTCGCTTCCGAGCAGGGGGAGGTAGGCGTGGGTCACCGCCGACGGGATGAGTTCGGCCGCGACGTCGTCCGCGAACGACTTGAGCGCGCCGGTGGGGTCGGGTTCGTAGGTCCGCTCAAACGCGTCGAGTCCCCATGCGTAGAACGACTTCCAGCGTTCGGCCTGTGCCGCCATTTCCGCGGCGCCCTGAAGCGCGAACGCGGCCTGGTTCCTCTCGGCCGAAGCGATGCGCTGGTCCACGTATTCGCGCAGCGCGGGCCCGAAGGCGCGGGACTGGACCTGATCGACGAGCACCGGGGTGAGCCCGATTGTCACGGAGCATCTGCCGCCGGCCTCCTTGAGTTTCCTGAAAGCCTCGAGCAGCGGGATGTACGTCTCGACAAACGCCTCCATCAGCCAGTCGCTGCCGTGCGGCCACACCCCGTGTCCGAGCACGTGCGGGATGTGCGTGTGCAGGACGAACGTGAAGTAGCCGACAGGCGCCACTTCTCACTCCTGTTTCAACTGTATCGTGAATTTTGCCGACCCGCCCGGAGGGGGGCTGAACGGGAACACCAGAATGAACGCCGATCCCTGGTACGTCCGTTCGAACCCGTCCTCGGACTGCGACGCCGTTTCGACGGGGAAGTGCCACAACTCGGCAATGGGGTCCACGGTCACGGTGACCTTCATCCCGAGCCATTCGTCCCGAAGGGAGAAGGCCGTCAGGCCGACGGCGGTGAGGACCTTCCCCGGCGCCTCGACCCGTTCCGGCGTCCCGGGTATGACTATCCGGCGTTTGGGGTCGTCGCCCGCCAGAAGCGACAGGTTCAACTCGGGCGCGAAAAACAGCTCCGGGGGCAGGCCCGCGTCGCTTGCGAACCGGTATGAAACGGTGAGCACGGGGTTGCGCGCGTGGAGCGTGAAAGCCTTTTCGGCACGCACCTGGCATTCTGCGCCTCCGCAGCGGATCGTGCCGGTGCGCGAGAGCCGCACCGACGCGTAACCGCTCTGGTCCTTTCGCTTCACCTCCCAGGCGCCGCGCGAGAAGTCCGCGACGTCGTCGTACTGCTCGCGCTGGAAATGCCAGACGTCGGTTCCCCGGGCGATGAAGTGGTCCAGGAATGAAAGGCGTTCAAAACGATCGTAGACCAGCAGGTCCTCGAGGCCGTCCTCCTTGGCCCGTGCCGGACCCTCTTCGGCCTGGCCCCCTTCGGGCCGCCGGCGGCGGCCCGCGGCCTCGCGGATTTGGTCGTGGTATCCCTCGGGGCGCCGGCCCAGTGTGTTGGTCAGGTTGAAAGAGTGGTCCTTGAGATCGATGCCCTCCACCGCGCCCGACTCGGAGGGGCGGATGGTGACCGCCATGCTCCGGCTTTCGAGGATCGCCTCGTTCCGAAGGTCGTCGTCCAAGTCGACGATTCTGCTGCGCGCCCACTCGCCGCCGCGGAGGTCGTCGAGCGTCTTCACCGCACGGTTGAGGCGGGTGTAGACGGCGTGCCGGAGGCTGTTCAAGTACAGCCCGCCGAACAGCCCGTGCCAGTAGGCGCAGTTGCACTGGGCGCGGTAAAGATCGCGCCGGGCGTCCTCGATCGCCTTGGGCGTCTTCCCGCGCCGCCCCGCGATCTCACGGTCGATCTCCTCCGAAACCCTTAGCATCCTGCGGTACATGCGGTTTGCCTCGGGGTACCTGGCGAGGAAGCTCTGCCAGAGTCCGCCGCGGACGAACGGCCGGTAGCGGTCCCACGTCTCCTCGCTCTTGAGCCGGTCGCGCAGTTCGCGAAAGTGCGGGACGGCCGCCGCCGGGAGCGACCACTCCATCATTTCCTCGTAGGACGCCGTCGGCAGGTAGACCCGCGCCGCCGGCTGGTGGGACGAGATGAACTCTCCGGGGAGCGTCATCTTGACCCATTCCGAAGAATCAGTCATGGCTTGGAAGAAACGCGCAAGCCAGCCCTGCTCGATGACCCACTGAAACGTCCCGGGCCAGAGGCCGAACTTCTCGCCGTCGTCTCCGTACGTCACCGCGTCGAAACGGCGCCAGGCGGCCTGCCGCAGGAAGTCCAATGTGTCGGCGACGGGTTTGAAGGGGATCGTGTAGCGGAGCTGTTGGCTTATTGGGAACACCGAGAGTGGTTTACCGGCCTTGTCCGTGATGAAGTACCCGTGCAGGGTGTCCGCGTCGAGCCCGGCGTACGAAAAGTGCGAGTCGTCGGCCAGCGTGTACTCGACCCCGGTTCCGTCGAGCATTCGCGGGATGTCGGGCTCCCACACCCGCTCCGTGAGCCACAGCCCGCGCGGCTCCTGGCCGAAACGGCGGCGGATGAAATCCGAGAGCATGTTGACCTGCCCGCGGGCGTCGCGGTCGGGAAGCACCGCGAGCATCGGCTCATAGAACCCGCCTGTGAGCACCTCGACCTGCCCGCGCGCGCACAGGTCGCGCACCCCGTCGAAGAACCCCGGCCGGTTCTCTTCGATCCACTCGATGAGCGGTCCGCTGTAGTGCAGCCCGACGCGCACGGCGGGGAACGCGGCGAGGAGGTCCAGAAAGGGGCGGTAGCACGTGTCGAATGCCTTCTCGAACACGTGGCCGAAGTTCCCCACCGGCTGGTGGTTGTGCACTGCGAAAATGAATCTGATCTCCTGCATGCGCGTGTCCCGGCTCCGGCAAGTGTGCGGGGCGCCCCGATCATGTCTTGAGCGCGCCGGATACTAGACCAAAAAACCCGGCCGTTGCAACCCCAAAGTTTAAACACCCCAAAGTTGAGTTTGGGTGGTTCACCGGCGCCGCATTTGTCGAAAGAGGCGAATAGACAAGCCCCCGCCGGGGGAGGGGGTTTCCGGCGGGCGCGCCCACGGGTTTGCTACGGCGGCGGGCGGAGCTTCTCGAGCTTGGTGTCGGGTGAGATGATGTCGAAGTACATCCGGATGACCTGGGCGCGCGTGTTTTCGATGGTGCCCGAGTTGTCGATGCAGTAGTCGGCCTTTGCCACCTTGTCGAGCACCGGAAACTGAGAGGCGACCCGGCGGCGCGCCTCTTGGGCGTCGAGCTTGTTCCGGGCCATGAGCCGTTCGAACTGCGCCGTCTCGTCCGCGTACACGACGACGACGCCCGTGAAGAGCGAGTCAAGGCCCTTTTCGATGATGAGCGCGGCTTCGACAACGATCAGCTTCGAACCGGAGTTGATGGCCTCCTGTATCCGCTGTCCCATCACGTCAATGATGTGCGGGTGAGTGATCTCTTCGAGAAGCCGCCTTCTGTCGGCGTCGGCAAAGACGATCTGGGCGAGGGCCGTCCGGTCGACCGTGCCGTCCTCCCGCAGCGCCGCGTTGCCGAAGGTCTCGACGACGGCGTCGTACGCCGCGCCTCCTGGCTCGATGATCTCGTGGCCGATCCCGTCGGCGTCAACAACAGCGGCGCCGAGTTCGGCGAGCATCGAGGCGACGAGCGACTTGCCCGAGGCGATTCCGCCCGTCAGCCCGAGAATGACCAGTTTTCGGTTCCCGTTGAACACGACACATAATTGACCATAATTTGCGATAAATAAAGCATAAAAAGCGTGCTCCGGGCCATTCGCCGCCGCTACGACACGTCGGAGGTCGGGTCTCCACGCCAGGCGGGCCGTCGACGCGGAATTCGGAGTTTGGTTTTCCTTGGCAACACGTTGCCCGACGGAGCGCCACGGAGTCTTGACTCGCAGGACATCTCTGCGCGTCGGAACAAACGGCCCATTGGCGAAGTCGAGGTTTTCGGGGTTGCGCCGTCTCTGTGCGCCACCTTGGAGTGGCCGCGGTTCATCCGGGTGCCCGGACACCGGCTGGGAAAGTCAAGAGAAAACGACGTGGGCCACACCAACTTGGAGCCAACTTTTGGTTGACACCTTGCGGCATGTGTCCGTATCATCCCCGTAGGTGTTGGAAACTGGGCGCACTTACAGTTCCCAAGGGCGTTGGTGGACGCTATCCTGAGCCTTGCAGAGGGCAGAGGAGTGCGTCGCACCATTGAAGTTGAACGTCGCAGGAGATGATCCACCGCACCACCGTCCCCTAAGTCCCCCCTTGAATCGGTCCCCCCACCCGCCGGAAAAAACGCCGGAGCCTCGGGGACGCCTCCCCAGAGCCCCGAAGCCGCACCCACTCTCACTGCAACTGGCCGTGAGCTTCACGCTGAAGCTCGCCTCGCGCGGCTACACAAATAGGTTGACGAGGGCTTTCAGTGGTGGTAGAGATGCCGCTAGGAAAACAGCCGGTCGAAGCAAATTCGTAGAAGGGGAGGGACTGAAATGTCCACGGCGGGAGTTGACGCGGCCAGGCAACTGGATGCCATCTTTCAGTCTTTTTGCAACCAGAAAGAGATCAAGTACACACTTCGAAGCGCCGCGGCGACGCGAGGCGGCTTCGACGGCGGGTCGTTGTTCGGCGCTCGCTGTGACACGAACCCGCGACACGTCATCGCATCGCAGACAGGGCCAGTCCCTGAAACGGGCACGGCCTTTCGGTATCGGTTAAACGAAAAGTACGAGGTCGACATCAGGCCAATCGCCAAAGAGAAGAAAGTCGAAGTATCCATCGGCTTGCCGGGCGACGAGAGGGATGCCGACGAGGGCCTTCGTCTGATCGAGTCTTTTCGCCGCTGGCTGAAACAGAAGAAAGTCGATGTTGGAAAAGTCGAAACGAGCAAAAAGATTACCGACAAAGGGATCCGGTGTGCCGTGTTCGCGGTCTCTTTCGCCGCCTTGACCCTGTTCGCGACGGGGGCTGAGAGCCAAGAGATGGTCCCAGGCCACATGATGCCGGCGCCCCAGGTCAAACCTCTTGTGGGCGTGGGTCATGATTTAGGCCGTGGCAGCCGGGGTTGGACCATCGAGACTCCGTTTAGCGGGTCGATTTCGTTTGGTGAGCCCAAGAAGGAGATCAGCGATGCGGAGCGCGCCCGCCTCGCGGGCGCGGAGTTCCCGGCTGCTCCCGCTTTCAATATCACACTCGCCAAGATCGGCGATCTCGTCGAGCGACTTGAGCCGACCGCAACTGTCGAGAAACACCGGACTGATAGGGTTGAGGCCGCAAGACGTGTCCGCGAATGGCTCAAGACCATCCCGGACACCAGGCTGGCATCGAATCTGGATGGCGCGCAGACAGGTTTTTTCGATTCGTCGTGGAGTATCTCCATCGACATCAACTCGTACGTCAGGAAAGTCCAGGGTCTGGAGCGGATTCTCGCCAAGACCCTCGCCGGTGACGACAACACCGGAACGGTGACGAGCGTTTTGTCGGAATTGTCCAACCTTCAAAGAGCCATCTCCGAAAAATCCATGGACATCCAAAACGAGAAGGCCCGAGATGCGTTGCGGGCGGCACTGTTGCGGGATGCGGACAACTTGAGAACCGTCGGCCACAGTTTCACTCTTCGGTTCTTTAACGGTACCAGCGCGTTGGCCAGGGCTCTAAAAGGCGGACCGGGGTCTAACGATGCGTTACTGCAATCCCTTGTTGAGCTTGATCAACTTGGTTACGATATCCGCGCCAAGTCCGACCGGTGAAAGATCGAGAACGGAATCCCCGAATGTCGTTGCGTTTTGAAATGAAGCGTCGGAACCGTTGGCCCTTGCAGGTCTTGGTTGTTCTTCTGGCGGCATGGTCTTTGTTCGATGCACAGGGTGGAGGCTCACAGATCCGTTATCCGCTCTACTGGGTGGCTCCAACGACGATCGGCGGGTTTGAGGTTTCGAGCGACATTCGGGAGATTGTCCGCGATGATTCCGGCGAGGTGGCTAGTCAAACGATTCAATTGACGGTGATTCGACAAGCTGCACTTGCAACAGGGCCGCAACCCAAACGACTCCATCTGGCATTGAGCGTCGCGGGGAAGACGCTTTTCGCCGCCGCGGTGGCAGGGGACCAAGCGGACCAGCCCGTGATTTTTCCGATCAGAATTCAGGCGAGTACGTTGCCGAAGGACGTTGTTGCAGCAGACATAAGCGTGGCAAGTCTGACGATGGTTTTGGTCGACGACAATGGGAAAGTTGTCGATTCACAGGTTCGAGCTGCGGCTTTTGCGTCTTACTCAGGGCACAGTATCTCAAAACGGCAACCAAGAAGTGACATTGCCAGATTCGTGGACTCTGATGACGTCAATGTATCCCGTCTAGCCAGCGAGGTGTTCAGACGTCTGGGAGACAACCGCGACGACGGGGCTGTTTTGCGCGAGGTTGTTGCGGCGGTCCGCGGGTTGGGTCTGAGCTATTTTGTGGATCCCATTTCGGTGCCCAATCAAGAGAAACTCCACGAAGCGAATATTGCGGCGCCTAGTGAGACGTTGTTTCTGGGCGGGGGTGATTGCGAGGATTTGTCGATTCTCACGGCTTCGGTCTTGGCGCGCGTTGGAATACCGACTGACATCGTGGATTTCGGCACACACGTCGCGGTAGGAGTCAAGGTGCGGCTGAAGCCTGGTGACTCGTTCATGTCCTACGCGGCGCCTGCGCCAGTTGGGTTTGCACTGGAAACCGGGACCTACTACCTGGTCTTGGAAACGACGCTGATTCCGCTGCGCCGTCCCCGGCTGGACTTGATTTTTGAAGAGGGCAAGTCGCTGTTCGCTGACCGGGCCAAGCTGGTGGGCGTTTACCCCGCAAGGCCCGGCGGTTCCGCTAGACAGGATGTGATTCACGGGCCATTGTACGACGTGCCTCTCGACCGAGCACATCGACGCGGTTACCCAACGCCGGACCCCGGCGGAATCTTCGCCGTGGAGGTTTGGGGACTGGCGCAGGCGTATTCTCCTCACTAAAAAGAGGATCGAGATCGACTTTTCCCTTCAACCCGTCATCTTCGATGCGGAAGGGGCGCCGCGGAGCTTCATGGCGCAATCCAGCGGTCCCGATGTGCCAGCTGCGGTGCGTGGACCGCTGTACGAGTTGTCGGGACAGGAACCGAAAACCGTCAGGGTCTCGTGTTGCCACACCGATCTTCGCGGCCTGCTCCCGACGAACGAATCGGGTGCGGACCGTCGTCGGATCGTTGTGGTTCTCACGGCCCCGAAATCCGGCGCCATGACGGTGTGCAACCAACTTCACTGGGTGGCTGGCGCGGCGGGCACTGCGCACGTTGTGGGGCCGTTGTTTGGAGTGACGCTTTGCCAAAACGCAGACTCGCCGGTCGATATGCTTGAGCAAATACTCAAACAGGCGCCCAAGGAATCCAGAGTTGTCGTTGTTTTGCGAAACGCTGGTTTTGCCGGACCCGCGGGAAGGCATCTCAACGAGTCTTTGGTGGAGCTGGTGCTCGACAACCCGAGACTCGTCGTGGTCCTGGCCGGGCACCTCCGTTTGACGACTGTTTCCGCATTTCCCGGAGAGCCTTTGTGGGAATACGGAAGGGTGTTCATCAAACCTGACTTGTCTCCCGACCAGGTCAGGCTTTTTGATGCGTTCGCCGCCGCGTGCCGCGTGGCGCGATTTCCGGAAAACATTGTGAGCAGGGTCGGAGGTCATCCGTACCTGCTCCAGCTGCTCTACTCCCAACTTAGGCGCGGCGAAATGAGCCGAGAAGCGGTAGCACATCTCGAGCAGATCGTTTTCGGCGAAGGGAAAAGGTTGGTAGAGCGCGGAGTCGAAGTGCTTCGAAACCACGCGAACAACGGCGTTCGGGGGGACATCGAACAGGTTCTGCGCGACATTGAGCAGGGTGGGGTCGCCACGATCGTTGGCAACCTGCGCGCGGCGCTTCTCCTGTACAGTGCAGGGATACTGAGACCCGAGCTGGCAAGTGACAACACGTTGACCTTCGGGTGCCGGAATGGCGTGGCGATGGACAGTGTAATGCGAGAAATCGGTCGCAAGCCGAGGTCTTCGAGGATCCCGATTACGCCGAGGATGCAGTCGATTGAGATCGAAGGAATCAGCGCCCATTCGTGCGGCTTGTGTGAGGCGCCGGCGCAAGTTACGATTTCATTCGAAACCGTGGGGAATGACTACTGTCCGCCGTGGCGACTTCCGCGCTATTTCGTGGATGTCGACGGTTTCAACGACCGTCTGAATGGCATCCGCGAAATCTTGAATGATAGGGAATCCAATCCGGGAGGAGAGCGGGAATTCACGCGGCTGCACAATCTTTTGGTAGGAATGGTTCCGCGAGACCTTTGGGACAGGGCCAAGGCGGGGGCAGACACGTACATAACCACGAACCTTGTCGAGGTGCCGTGGGAACTGCTGCCTGTGAGACTCCGCGACAAAGACGACTTCGGAAACCAGATCATGGGGCTTGTTTGCCCGGTCGGTCGAGCGATCAGAACGGTGTCCATCAGCAGCCTCCAAGTCGAGCCGAAACCAATGAACAGATCCAAAGGTGCGCCGCTGAAGGCCCTTGTGGTCGGAGGCGGTCGCAGCCATCCCGACAACATCGAGGTTGAGGAGGTGTGCAACGCTCTCGTGTCTATAGGATTCGAGAAAAAGAACATCGACGTCCACAAAGGCTATGATTGGCCAAGGTGGATGGCTGACACAATAGACAAAGGCAAGAGGCGTCAGTATGACGTGTTCCATCTGGTAGCCCATGGCAGTGAATCGCTTCAAGATGCCCGCCATGCCGGATTGGACCATGCGTTGGGATGTCTGCGCCTCACACGGGATACGTACATATCGGCAGACGGTATTCGCCATCTGCTTGAACTCGTCGCCTTCCGTTTCGCGTTCGTAAACGTGTGCCACGCCGCATCGCAGGTGTCGCTAGGCAACTTCAGCCCGGTATACAACCTGCTTCAGAAAGGGACCATGGTCGTGGCACCGCTTTGGGCGGTGGCGGCGACCGACGCGGCCGAGTTCGCGACGCATTTCTACTTCGGTCTTCAAGACCACACGGTCGGCGAAGCCATTCGCCGCACGAGACTCCACGTCGCGCAAAACCCAAGCGGGAAAAGGGCGCTGAACAACTTTTGGGCAAGTTACGTTCTGTACGGCGACCCCAGGATCGATCTGTTGAGATGACACGTCCTATGGCCGCGGAACCAAACAGGCACAGACTCTCGGCGGCGGTGCTACCACAACACAGCAATGCCGGTGCTCATGTTCCAGGTCTTGAAAGTCAAGGTTTCGTATCCGCCCTCTGCGATGATGTCCAACTTTACACCAAGGTAGTCACGGAATCGGCCAATACGCAGTCCACCATTCACGGAAAGAAGCGGTCGGTTCGGGGAGCGCAGATATCCTGGAACCACTGCAAGGTATGGCACCCAGGTGCTGCGTTTGCGGATGTTCCAACTCAGGATCGATTGACCGTGCAGTTCTTCGTATCCGTCACGAAACAGGACCAGGATGTTGATTCCCCATCCGAGCCAGTGCTCGACGTCGTTCAACAACGTCAACTTGGCGCCCCCGCCGAACGCGGTGTCGTCACTGAAAATCGCCAGTGCGCTGAACGTCAACCAGTCGCGGGCGTCGACCGAAATACGGAGCGGAAATCCCCACCCGGAGTCCGCTGATAGTTGAGGATCACTGGGTTCGGACCCAGTGGCTGACACCCCGAAGGTCACGGTCAGGTTGTAGGCTTTGGGCAACGGATTGGTATCCAAAACGGGCACCGCAGCCGCAAGGCACTCTCCCCCAGCCACCACCGTCACCAAGACGGCCACGGCACGGGTCAAGCCGAATAACCGTGAGGAGTGCCTATAGCTCATCAAGAGAAACCTTGATTTGCAGCATGTCGAGTGGGTGGAATTCCATTGAGCCCCGATCCGTGTTGCTGGCATCAGTTGCTCCGCCGTCGAGGTCATTACCTCCTTTTTTCCTGTCCGTGACTTCTGGACTGAAGTGGGTGCTCTCTTCCATCCCCACCAGTTTGATCTGTATTCTCGTCCCAGGGAGAGCAGCATGCTTCTGGAGTAACCTTGCTATCAGTTGCGCGCGTTCGATCGAGTTCCTTACGTGGTTCGCATAGGTCACAGTCTTCGTCCTGTCTTCGCGGGCGAACTCATCCGGCTGAACGTTCACTACGAGGACTATTGTCCCGAAGGCGTTGACACGCAGATACTCGGCGACGTTTCTTAAGGCCGCGTACGCAGCCGTGGGTTCCTGGTTTTTGACCCGCGCTGCATTCATTCTCCCGCCGTCCAGCTCCAACTCTGCGGTTGCCTCCTCAGTAGATGGTTTTTCCAGGGCGAGACGCGCGTTCTTGCCGGCATTTGCCCCTGCCGCCCCACTCGTCTCCGTTTCCAGGCAACGCGCGAACCCTGTTATCCCAAGCGATTCGTTCACTTCCACACATCGCACGGAGGCGGTATCCCGTGAGAAATGGACGCGCGCAATGGCGATCCCCGCCTGCTCCTCCATCAACTCGACAAAGCGCTTGCACCCGCCGCAGTCCACCCGTTGGCTCCCGACGGCCTTCCGCACGTTGTCGTAAGATTCCTTGAAAACAATGGCTTTCAGGTACTGTTGGAACCTCATGGCGGACTTCACCAGCGGATGGGGATGAACACGGGACAGCACATCATCGATCCACCAGTCCTCCATGCCTTGCCGGAAAACCGGTCCGGCTGACTCTGCGAGCTTCTGCCACGCCGACTTCGCTTGCATGCGCTCGTAATCTCTCAACGCCTTTACCACATAATCATCCTTACACTTCTTTGAGTTCTTATTCTTTTGGCATGCGCTTTCGGCCTCACGTTCAACTTTTTTCTTCTTCTCGTCCAACTCCGCCTCATACTGCTTCAACCTGCCAAACCGTTGGGAAGCACGCTTCAGGGTGTCACACGCGACCTGCCTTGCCTGGCGTTGCAAGGCACCTGTCGCCGCGGTATCTGAAGCCTGCCGTTTTTCAATCGTTGTCGCCAATGAGTCAAAACATTCCGAAAGCTTGGCCCGCTCTGTTTCGCTGAATTCGCCCTTCTTGGTCCCGTCGAACTTGCGCTCGCTGGGGAGCGGCGGGCGGCCGTTCCCAAGCAGCCGCAACTCCGCAAACTTTTCCAAGCATGTCACAAATTTCAACGTTTCCGCCGCAGGTGCTAGTGACGACCCTGTTTCAGTCGCCTCGCCCGATCGCCCCAATGAAATGCTTACGTCGCGTGCGATGTTCGCCACGTCGGTTTTCAGGAACCTGAGCAGTTCCGGGTGAACAAGATTGCCAATTCCTTCGAAGAGCGAACGGGTTCGGGCGTCGTCGAACAAACTTTTGTATACTTCCACCAGCCGTGGCGCCACGTAGAGTTGAGCTCTTGTCCTGTTCGTTGACTGGGCTTCCGTGCCAGAAGACAAGAGTGTATCGCGCAGGTTTTTAGAAACTGGCATGCACCCGCCACCAACCAAAGCTGTCTTTGTGTCCTTCCCATCGCACCACGCCCCAGCGGGTTTCTTTTCCATGTCAATCAGGGTGTCGAACCAACGACTCAACTCTTGCTCGTATCGCTCAGTGGCCGGTGGATGGTCCAGAAGCCATCGGATGTACTCTTCACGATAGTCGGGGATTGCTTCATCGAGCAGCCTGTTCCAGCACGCTTCGGCAGTTGAGACAGATCTTGCGACATCCGGGATCAGGCCGGTCCCGACTTCGCTGTTGTTTGAAGATGCGGCCTTGGACAACGCGTCAGTGAGACACGTGTCAAATCTGGCAGATAGTGTCCTGTCCCACTTTGGCCGGCTCCGATCCTTGTCCTTGTTTGCCCCAATTCTTTCAAGGGCCGCGGGCTTGAAAAGCGCCTCGACACATTGAATTCTAGCCGTTCTCTTGGCCTCTTCCTTCTCACCCTTTTTCTCCTCACCCGTCGCACCGCCATCGAGAAGCGTAGCGAGGCATTGGCTTCGTCGGTCTGCATCCAGAGCTTTGGAAGCAGGATGCATCGGGTATGACAAGCGACAGAACTGTTGGCACGGCGACGAGTCCGGCCATTTCCAAAACTTGTCCACTACAGCATCGCCAAGCTGATTCCTGAGCGCCCTGGATATTGGCAGGTTGGAAACCACGTCAAGCGTCTCCTGCCTCCACTTCTCCAGATCCAGGAACAATTGTGCGTTTGGGGGTCTCACCACGTACTTGTACTCGGATCGGGGGTACGAGTACGTACCAGTCAGCGTCGCACCCTGGCACTTCGCGTTGACCGGGCACGGGCAATCACTTGGGGAAGCCTTACAGTCGAATTTGAGGCCCCGTTCATTCAGGACTTTCTCCACCACTACGATGAACTGGGACCAGACATCTGCAAGCTCACTTTTCTTGAACAGTTCGTGGAGTTGGGCCCAAGAGTACTCTCGTTCATCCCGACCTCTAACCCCATCTCCGTTCTTGTCGTGAAAGAACTTCAAGCCATTTGGACCATACGGGGCCTCAGGAGGCGGCTCCGGAACAACCAGCACAAGTCGTTCATCGGCGGCGGCCGTGCCGTCGCCGTCCAAGTCGATGGTAAAGTAGGAACGGTTGCTCTTCCGCTTGAGGCCACCGGGGTTCCCGAACGGGCTGTAGAGATTTGGGGTGTCCTTTCCAATCAACTCGACGATGGACCGCTGGGTTTCAAGCAAAAGCGTGAGGATCGTCGTATGAAGCGCGGTCAAATCGATCTGCGGGATCGGCACATCGGGATCGGAAGGTTCGATGAGTGGCAACGGCAAGAACGTCTGAAGTGCGTAGGTGTGATCCATCGCCCAGTAGAACTTCTCCACATCGTTCATACAGAGTGAAGGTTTGGGGGGGGTGACAGATGTCTCGTAGTAGAAGTCGGTGCTGCTGTTTAAAACGAAAGCCTGGGGCCACTCCCACCAGTTGCGGGCATAGTTTTTCCTGATCTGGAAACCGTCGATGATGCAAGGGGTGCCGCCAGTTTCCTTGTTACATACAGGTTTTTCCTGGCCGGATCCATAATAGAGTTCCGATGCTTCCACAAACGGCATGGCGATCCGCCCCATGTTCGCGATCCAGGGAGTGGCGGTGTCCTCTGGTTTCCGAAGCATCCCACGAGAGCGACTCCATCCATCGTAAAGCTCAACCCACGTTCCGGCCTTCCATTTCTCCCAGGATTCCTGAGAATCGGTGGCGGGCGTTCCTTTCGCCCGAATGTCCAAGTCCAGCATGAGTTTGGGATCACTACGAGTGTGGCGTTCTAGCGCAGTGGAAAGACTCTGCTGTAAAAGCAATCGCATGGTCTCTTCAGTGTCTGCCGTAAAGGGGCGACCATCGTGGGACTTGAACAGTTGCGCGAGAACTACTCCGGTCAGATCCGCGCTGCATTCTGCATTCTCCCTCCCAAGCAGCACTCCGAAGTGCCTGACCAACGTCTGCTTCTCCCACGGCGTCTCCGAGATCAGCTGACCGGTGGAGAACGGTTGTGGACCCAAAGGAGGCGTGGGGAATGCGAGAACCTCGTGGACTCGTTTCTCCTCAGCACCCACGGCATCGTCAATCCGTATTACCTCCGGAGTGACGAACTCAAACTTGGCGTCGATAACCGGATTGTCGCACCCGTCGGCGGTGGTGAAGTAGTTTTGTGCTGCGGCAAGCGCAGAGTAGTGAAGCTTGCTGCCTCTTTCCTGAATGAGAAGTTCCACCACTTCCGCTGGCACCCCGCGCGGAAGCTGGCGAAACAGGTCTGTGTATAGCCGCTTGAGCAGAGGCAAGAAGTCATCGAAGAGCTTCTTCAGCGGAACGGTAATGAAGCCAAGTGGTCCGGGCAAACCGACTCGGACGCCGCCGCAACATCCCGCGAGATCCATTTCTTTGGAGGCGCGGGTATCGAACTCATCCAAGAGGTGGGCAATGCCGCCGAAGAGGGGGTTTCCAAGAATCGCCTTCTTTGCGACTCCGGCCATATCGCGGCCGAAAGCTTCCACGAGCCCGTTCAAGGTCCGGATGGGGACCCGGACGGCAGCGTCTTTGCCACCACTTGTAGGAGAGCCAGCAACCTCGTCAGTCTTCGGAAACTCGTACCTCTTCAGGAAGGATCTCAGCGCTTCGCAGAACGCCTGTCCCTCCCGGGACTCCACGATGCCGGCATCCGCGCGCTGAATTCCACCTCGATTCAGGGATTCACTCTCGCCTCCGTCGGCCGGTTCCATCCCGCTCGCACTTTTCCAGTGTCCGGTCAAGTTTCTTAAATAGTATTCTTTGGCGTGTTCGAATTCGCGATTCAGATGCAACGGCAATTTGTGCTTGCATCCGCCGTCAGTGCGGAAGCAGATGGCCTTCACTCCAACGGTCTGTTTCCCGTAACTGACCGCGGTGAGTTGTTCCTCCTCCAGGCAACCCTCGTTCTTATCCATCAGGAAATGCCGTAGGTCCTCCAAAGCCTTCTTGTCGAGGGGATGACCGTCACACAATGACGTCACCTCCTCCGTAGTTGCACGGGCGAGTAGACCGAGGTAGAGCCGGCTAAGCGAAGGCGGCATGTGATCGGCTTCGTCTTTCGGAGTAGGAATAGTGGCCTTGCCGAAGCACCCCCCTCCAACAACGCACCAAGCACAAAACAGAATGCCTGCGATCGTCCAGTAGATCAGCAGCCATATAAAGCGAGATATTCGCAGGGAAACATTGCCCTCTTGCAGAAGTCCAGCAACCCCTGCAGCGCGCCGCCCTTCATGCCCCGATACCATGGGAAGGATGCTTGTTTTCATTGCCGACGAGTCGGTGCTCCTTGTAGCAAAACTACTATGGCAGTTGAACGAGCTACAGTCAAGACGGCCATTACAGCCATACCCCCACGGCCACGGCAAGGTCGAACGAAGAGGAGATGCTGGCGGGCATTTGCCCGCGAGGGACGCTGGAACCGGAAAGAAGCACGGCAGGCACGGGCTACTGATCGCGACTGGGACAGTCGCCTGACCCTCAAGCTACTCCAAGAGAATGCTGATAACAACCAACATCCGTGAGTTTGATCCGAGGAGAAAGAACAGGAAGAAGCGATCAGGTGCCAATAGACTCGCACAAGATACGCGACACCCTGCTCGGCGTTCTGGCCGTCCAAACCATCGCAGGCGATATCAACAACATCGTCCCCATGGGCGTCGCCTACCTCACCTCGCAGCTCGATGCCGAAAGCAGCCTCAGGGGCGATGCGTACTTCACGGTGCTCTACATAAGGATCGCCGGTCAGGACCGGCCCGACCTTCTTGTGGCCCCTCGGGGCATTCAGGTCTCGCCCGCCGTCGCCGAGACCGGCCATTCCGTGGACATCACCGTGGAGGTCAGGAACGCCGGTTTTGCCGACGCAGGGCGTTTGCGGCAGCACTCCGCTCCCTTACGGTCGCGGCTCCGAACGGATTCGCGGCTCGGGAGGAAGTCGCCGGTCTGGCGGCGGGGGCGATGACAACCGATCCCGGAGTCCCGTTTTTGATGAGGCGTGCGCACCAGAAACCGGTCGGCGGAGTCTCATCGCACGTACTCCGGCACGATCCGCGAGAAAAGGGCGGCAAATTGTGCTGTGAGGGGCCCCGGTTTGCCTGTGCCGATTCGCTCCCCGTTGAGTCTCGTCACCGGCTGGACCTCGCGAAGCGTAGACGTCAGGAACACCTCGTCGGCCGAGAGCAGGCGTGGTCCGCGGAAGTTGACCTCGCGCACGTCCATCCCGGTGCGGCGGCCGTGCCGGATAAGCAGCCGGCGCGTGATGCCGTCGAGGATCCCTGCCGAGGTATCTCTTTAGTTCCGAGTGAAAACCGAGGGAAATGGAGTACCGAGGTGCCATGAGGACTCCATATACCGAACATGGTTCTCCGAGGAGAACGCCTGGATTTATCAACGGCTCACTGTCAGGCAATCACGCCTCCGA
>JACRCP010000351.1 GCA_016218965.1 Deltaproteobacteria bacterium
GCCTTTGTCGGGATAGTATTCGCGGCAATCAGAGGGGCGCGGGGCGGTCGCAAGGAGGGCGCGTGAGGGAACTGACGGAAACCCAGTTGATCGAACGGGTCAAAGCGGGCTACGGGAAGCTCGATGAGGCCGAGCGGGCGAGACTCACGCGCGGCGTGTTTTCGGGAAATCCGATGCTGTTTGAGCAGTGGGTGAAGGAGTGCGGCCCGAGGCTCATGCAAGGCTGGCAGAGAAAGACGATCGCCGCAAGAAAGAGCGCCGACATAGGGCGTCTGCTCGACCAGACCCTTCTCAAGGAGAACAAGGAATTCCTTCTGGCGCAGGTGATGCAGTTTTATTTCGTAAACGTCCGCCCGGACATGAACGACGCGTTTTTGGGCCAGCTCGAAGAAACCGAGCGCGGAAAGGACCCGGCGGCCGCCGAAGCCGCACTCACAAAGGTCCGCGAGCAGTTCGCCGCCGAAGGCGCCGACAAACTCGACTTCTTCGAAGCCGCCCTCCGCTGGCTCGCCCCCGAGTGGTTCGCTCCCCAGCCCGAGGCGACCACCGCTTCGGAACCCGCCAAGCCGTGACGCGGGCTGCGCGCGCGCTTGCAATCGCGGAATGCTTACTCTAAGCTCTCGTCCATGAGCGCCCCAAAAAAGAAAAAAACAGCGAAGACTTTGCGCGGTTCGCTCCCCAAGTTCGACCCCAACCCTTCGGCAAGGTTCGCGAGCGCGTTCCTCTTGGGCGAAGGGGTGCCTCACGCGTTGATCGGCCGCATTGCCATGTGGACCCTGCTCCCCCAGGACCAGCACGAATTCACGAAGGACGTGGACTTCGCGGTGCCTCTGCGGTTCTGCGAACCCATCAGAGCCGCGCTCGCGAGGCGGAACATCGTGCCCCGCGACCTCCCAATCGGCGGGCTGGCCGTGCGCGAAGGCGAGATCAAAGTCGATTTCATCGATCGCCGCGAAGGAGGCCTAAACCGCCTGTTCGAAGAGGCGATCGAGGCCGCAGGCCGCGCCGGGCCACGGACGAGGGTCGCAGGGTCGAAGATCCCGGTCGTGCCGCCCGAATACCTTCTGGCCCTCAAGGTCGTGGCGGCGGAACGCAAGGACCAGGACGATGCCCTGCGCCTTCTGCGCGCCCTCCCCGGCCTTGATCTGCGGCAGGCCCGCGACATAGTCTTCCGGCACGGCGGCCCCGGCTCGGCAAACCTCCTCGACGCGCTCGCCCGCCAGGCAGGACGCCCCGACGCCCGGCCCGAGTACCGAAACGGCGGCTGAGGCGCACTTCCGCGCGTCTAATGCGACTTCTTCGAAGCCGCCCTCCGCGGGTTCATTTTTTTCGGTTGAGAAACTTTTCCGAAATCGTGTTCGTGTGGTCGTCGGTCGCCTTCACCGTATTAAACCCCAATAGTCGACCTTCCCCCGGGGAAATATCCATGACGAACACTTGAGGGAATCCGTCCCCGTCGTAGTCCAGAGCCTGCGCGACCTCGATCTTTTGGTCCGAACATTCCAAAGGAAAAGGCAACGACCGAACCACTGGAAACCTGATGTCGGTTCCTTCAACGTTCTCGATGGAATGGTACAAGTTTCCGCAGTAAAAAAGGGTTACCGGGTAGGGTCCGTACTGTATCGTTCGGTCGCGTTTTCGCCAGCCGTCGATCACATTCTTGGGGATTTCCTTTGGATAGGGCATTTGGAGATTTTCAAAATATGGCACGATGTTGATGCGCATGTCCCAACGGACCAAGTGAAGACCTAACCTGGATCCTCAATTGCGATCCCCAGAAATAACGGGACGCCGGAACGGGCCGGAGCCAGGCGCAGATATTCGCCTGATGCGACAAACAGTACTGCGGCAACGAGGGCATTGACACCCCAAAAGGCTCCCTTGGCCAAAACCGAGCCGCGGCCAGCGCGTCGAAATGCAAGCAAGCTGGGGACCGTCTTCTTGTATGCGAGCCATTCCTCGCCGAAACGGGCCGCCAAGTCTTTTTCCTCGATTCTAGTAATGACCACGATGAACACAGCCATCATCCAAAACACAATCAACCTGTACTCGTCCGCTCCACGGAATTCGGCAGGGTTCGGAATAACCGTAAAGATGGACGACAAACACAACGCCAATGCCGAGACGAGCTGCGGGTGCCGAAAATACTTGTACGGTCCCGACGTTTCCAACTTGTCGTCGATTCTGGCGTACAAGAAGCTTTTTCTGAAGCCGAGAGTGAAAAGGCTCCAAGCCGACCAGACCAAAGAAAATGCAAAAACGAAAATCCAAATGGAGGGATTGTGACCGGACATCAACGCGGCGAAGCCCTTGCAGAGTCCGACCACGACGAGCACCACCAGAAAGCCGCGAAACACGGAGTCGAATATCAAAAACGCCGCAACAAGAACGAACGTGATACGCAACACGTTGATGCCGATGCTCCCGGACAGCCACTCCGCATGAGGCGTATTGGAAAAGACCTCGACCCACGAAAGGGCCACCACCGCTATGCCAATCGGTCGGACTGCGGCGGAGAACCAAGTAGTATCTTGGGCCAATCGTGGGGTAGAGGCGGGAAGTGAATCTGGTCGCAAGAATCAGGAACAGACCGACGAGCATCAGCAAGGGTCCGACGATCCAAGGGAACGGCGATGCGTAGTTGATGAACAGCGAAAAAGGTATGAACACGATGGGTTGAGCTTATCACGCACCCGCTTTGGCCGCAACGTTCCAACGGCACGTTCCAACGGCACACGTTCCAACGGCACCCCGGCCCGACACGGCGCGCGGGGGAAAAGAGTTGGGCGTTGCGCGAGATATCGGCAACCACAATCGGCGGGCGCCTCGGCTTATTGGGATCGGCGGGCGTCCCGGCCGGCAAGGCCTGGGCCGTCGCCCGTTCGGCTCTCGAAACAGCGGCCCACTGCGCGAAAAAGATTGAACAGACGGCAGCGTTGTGCTACAAAACAATCCCCTCGGTCGGGGAGTGGCTCAGCCTGGTAGAGCACTTGGTTCGGGACCAAGGGGTCGCTGGTTCAAATCCAGTCTCCCCGACCATTCTTTCGACTTGCTCCCCGTCCGACACGCCGCATGGCCCGGGCGCGGTTCTTTTCTCCTCCCATTCGAGATCCCAGATCAACGTCAGTCGTCCCGTTTTTCCCTCTGCTGGCGGGTTGTGGTAGGATACGAAGTGGAGGTCAGGTCGATGGACGCGAGGCGCATTCAGGTTTCTGGCGAAGAAGTCGCCGCATTCTGCAGGAAGCATCGGATTCGGAAGCTGTCGTTTTTCGGGTCGGTCCTCCGGGACGACTTCGGACCCGACAGCGACGTTGACGTGCTCGTCGAGTTTGAGCCCGGCGCGGAAGTCGGCTTGCTCAAGATCGCAGGGATGGAGCTCGAGTTGCAGGCACTCATCGGCCGCAAGGTCGATCTGCGGACCCCCGCCGAAATCAGCAGGTACTTCCGCGAACAGGTGCTCGCCGAGGCCGAGGTTATGTATGCCACGGCATGACGACGGCATGCGTTTGCGGCACATGCTTGACGCCGCCCGCGAAGCCGTGGCGTCGGCGGGTCCGCGTGGGAAGAAAGCGATCGCCGCCGATCACATCTGGCTTCTTGGCCTCGTCAAGTGCGTCGAGATCATCGGGGAGGCGGCCGCTCGTGTTTCCCAAAAGACGCGCAACGCGAATCCGCAGATCCCTTGGGCAGAGATCATCGCAATGCGCAACCGCCTCGTTCACGCGTACTACGACATCGATGTCGAGCAGGTTTGGAAGGCTGCCACCGAGGACCTCCCGGCGCTGATAGCCGAACTTGAGAAAGCGTGCCCGCGGGACTGACGCAGGGGTTTCTCTCGGCCATCCGACCCTCCGGTTCAAATCCAGTTTCCCCGACCATTCTTTCGACTTGCTCCCCGTCCGACACGCCGACTTCGAGAGCGGCCCGGGCGGGGTTATTTTTTCCCCCGCGTCAGCCACCAAACGCTCGTGTCCCAGAACCACGAAGTGGTGCAAGTCAGTAGCCGGGGGTGACGGAGCCCTGAGCCCCGAGCCTGTCGAGGGGTCGAAGGGCGACGGAACCCCCGGATCGGATCGAATGGAATTCTCAACCCCAAAGGGGTGACAGCTATGTTCCGCCCCTTAGTGGCAGCAATGATCAATCGCGGCAAACGTCTCGCCTGTGGCCGACTTTGACTACGAGCACAAGGAGTCTGTCATCTTGAATCTGATAAACCACCCGGTAGGCTCCGACCCGGATACGCTAGAAATCTTGTCCTGCGAGTTTCTTGCAACCGTGTGGTCGCGGGTCGTCGGAAAGGGATTCGACGGCGACGTGGATCCGAGGCTGAACTTCCGGCGCGAGCTTCTGAAGCATCCTGTCGGCTCGCGGAGTGTACTCGACCGAATAACTCACAGAAGCCCCTCGCGCTCGAGCCGCGCCCGCACGGCCGACGCCGGGACTGTCTTCCGTCCACTTTTTTTCCAGAGCCGAAGTTCGCGCCGTGCCTCCGAGGCGAGCGCTTTGTCCTCTTCGTCGTCTATGATGTCCTGAAAACGTCTCCAGACGGCCCTGATGATCTCCCGTTGGGTGGCCGCCGGGAAGCCTTCCATGATCGAAATCACCGCTTTTGCCTGTCTCGTCATGCCGGTCGCTCCTTCGTCTCGATCGGCATTCTACCCCAAAGCCGCCCGCTGGATGTCGTTCCCCGTTCAGTCCCCGCCACCCGGAGGCATGTAGCAATCGTGGATCGCGGTCAACTCGTCGGTGGAGCACTCGCTGGTCATGGTGTCGCAGCCCGTGTCGTCGTCGCATGCCTTGCCGAACATGCAATTCGCGTCGGCCTGCATCGCGTCGAAGCACGACGCGCTGGTATTCTCCTTTTCGCAGGAAACCTCTTTATCGCAGTCATCAATGCACTGGGGGTCCTCGCCGCGGTCGCATTTCTTGAGGTATGCACACACCTTTTCGCAGAAGGTCTGGGATGCGCCCCCGCCATCGCCGCCCGCGTCACCACCACCATCGTTCCCGCCGCCACCCGCGTCCTCATCGCCACTCCCGCCCTTGGCCCCAACATCCGCGTTCGTGGCCGCGTCTGACGAGCCGCCACTCTCGCAACCGAGAATTGCAAAGGCAAGGGAGATGGCGATGGCAGAAGCCAGCACAAGGTTCTTCATTGGCGTTCCTCCGTTGGTCGGAAGATAGCCTACGGGGCGGCGCGGTAGCAAACGACCCTGCTCGCCGCTGGAAGGGTGTTGGGGAAACAGTTGGCCCGCGATACGGCCTACGGGAAGACAGCGCTCGCGCGAAGCATCCCTTCGACCCTCCCACCGATGAGCTTCACAAGAACCACAGAGCAGTGTTCTTCTGGCCCGGTCACGGGCGAGGAGGTACTTTTGCCCCGCGGCCCGTGCGGCGGTCGGTCGAGAGGTGCTTCCGCGAACAGGTGCTCGCCGAGGCCGAGGTTATGTATGCCGCGGCATGACGACGGGGTTCGGCTTCGGCACATGCTCGATGCCGCACGGGAAGCCGTGGCGTCGGCCGGATCACGGGGGAAAGACGCGTTGGCCGCAGATCACGTTTGGCCTTTAGGACTCGTGAAGTGCGTCGAGATTGTCGGCGAGACGGCAGCGCGGGTTTCACAACCCACTCGGAACGCGCATCCGCAGATCCCGTGGGTCGAAATTGTCGCAATGCGCAACCGCCTCGTTCACGCGTACTAAGACATCGATGTCGAGCAGGTTTGGAAGGCTGCCACTGAGGTCCTCCCGGCGCTGATAGCCGAACTTGAGAAGGCGTGCCCGCGGGACTGACGCAGGGGTTTACTCGGCCACCTGATCGCCCGGGCTATGCCAACACAAATGAGAAGTCGCCGATCTCGCCGGTGCGGTCGGCCTGGTCGGCCAAAACGGACTTCACCCTGGCGCCGACTTCGATCTCCCTGCCTTCTACCGGAACCACGAACTGCCAGTGCGCGTTGTCCGCGCCGTCCGCCCTTATGAGGCACGGGTACCGGACGCCCTTGCCGAGATCCTTGGACGTCCCGCGGACAAGTTTGCTCACCGCGGCTACCGTACCTTCGACCTCCCGCCCGATTTCGAGCGGCTCGTACTCCACCAGTTCGCCTTTCTTGATGCAGCGCCGGCACACGGGCCTCACCGGCGGGAACAGGACATGCCCGCAGGCGGGACATTTCCCCGCGAAAAAGATGCCGTTGTCGCGGATTTCCCGAAAGAAAAGCGACGCGTGGGCCATCGAGCGGTTGAGCGTGACGCCAATGCGGAACGGGACGCGAAGCACGTCATCCCTGCGCGCCCGGCCGGCGATTTCTTCGGCAGCCGCTTGTTCGACCAGCGCCGGGTCGATCTTGTTTTTCCTCGCGATCTCCCCTGCCGCCTTTTTGGAGAGGGCCATATGTCCATCCTCCTGCGAATCGACAGTCCGGAACCATCGCATTCGGTTCAGAACTGCATGACGATGCCGTAACAGTAGCAGTCGCCGGGACCGCCCATGCCCTTTAGCGCGGCCACTTTGGGTTTGCTCGAGAAATCGACCTGCGACGCGCCGGCCCTTCCCGTGAGTTGCAGGAACAGCCAGCCGGCCTGCGCGATGTTGGTGGCGCCCACGGGGTGCCCCAGCCCGAGAAGCCCGCCGCTCAGGTTCATCGGCAGCCGCCCGTCCCTTGCGAAGAAGCCGTCCCGAAGCAGCCTGCTCGTCTCCCGCCACGTCTCGCAGATCCCGATTTCCATGATCGCCATGTAGACCACGTGCGCGAATGGATCGTGAATCTCCACCGTTCCCAACTCCTTCTGCGGGTTCCTGATTCCGGCCGTCTTGTACGCCCGCTTCATCGCGACGGCGCCGCTCATGTACTCCGAGATGGTCGGTCGAAGGCCGACCATCCCGGTGTCGGTGGAGCAGCCGATGCCGGTGATCCACACGACCCGGTCGGCCACGCCCATCTCCTTTGCCTTCTGTTCGGTGATCAGGATCAGCGCCGCGGCGCCCTCCGAGATCTGGCAGTTGTGGCCGCGTCGGAACGGGCTGCTTATCATCGGCGACGCCATGACCCTTTCGACCGTGTATTCCTTTTGCCCGAAACAATGCGCCTCGGGGATGAGCAGGGCGTTGTTATGGTGATTCACTGCGATGATCGACGCCTCCTCGTCGTCGGGATGTCCCTCGTGCTCCGCCATGAAGGCGTTTACCGTGTGCGCATAGCTGGATGCCGCGGTGAATCCCAACGACTCTTCCCAGACGGTGTCAGCGGAAAAGGAGATCGCTTTCAGGGCCTCGGATATCCCTTCCTTGGACTCGAAATTGTATGTGTCGCTGCATTTCTCGAATCCCAGCACGAGCACGACGTCCGCCCGGCCGGAAAGGGCGTAGGTCACGCCCGCATCGACTGCCGCGGCGCCTGTTGCGCCCCCGGCCGCAACCCGAAGGGTCGGCCGAAGCTCCATCCCGATCGTCTCGTTGACATATATGTCCCCCATTATCTGACCGCGGAAAAGCGGGTTGTAGTGGCCGTAGACGACGTTCTCGATGTCGTCCGGAGAGATGCCCGAGCTTCTGAGCGCCTTCGTATATGCGGTTGCCGCATAGTGGGTGCAATCCTGACGGGACAGATCCGGCCCGAACTTGCTCATGCCGAATCCGAGAATGCCCACTTTTCCCCTCATGCCTTCGAGTGCCATGCGTCATGAACTCCTTCTCGTTGCGCGGTCATTGCCGCGTCATTCCAGTGTTTCCGGGATGACGTACATCTCGTCGGCGAGCGCCCTGCACTCGATGTTCCCGTCGACGTTCCACGAGGTGTGGGCGTCGTAGAAAGAGACGGTGACGCCGCCGATCTCCGTGTTGAAATGGACGAGCTCCCGACCCGCGGTCCCCGAGAGCATCTGGAAGTCGTTCATCACGGTCTTCGAGAGGACGCAGAACGCCCCGATGGCCTCGGGGACGACAACTTGGCGCTGTAAATGTTGAGCGACATCACCCGGACGGCCACGCCGTCGGGCAGCGTCACCTCGGGGTCCGGCTCCCTGGGCGGCACGACGAGGTCCGCGACCGACACCGTCGGGTCTATCGCCGCGGGCCAGACGTCCGCCGGCCCGGCGTCCGCCGGTCCAGAGTCCCCGGCGGCGTCCGGCCCTTGAGCGTCAGTGGCGCCGTCAGAGACAAGACCGGCTGCATCTGCACAACCGCTGCCTGCCCACAGGAGAGCTAGCGCGAGAGTCAAAAAAAGAAGGGAATTTCGCACGGTGGAGGGTCGCACGAAACACTCCGTTACCGTTTTTTCCAAACAACGCGAGTCCTTCACTCCTCGGCTTCCATGCACACGTCAAAGCCAAGGCCCGTGTCCTCGCAAGTCGCCGGGTCGTCGCAGGGATTGGCCCCGTCGCACACCTGCCAGCAGGTGAGACCGTATCCGGCGTCGAGACACGCAACACCGGCAACGCAGTCGTTGACCGCCGCGCACGACTCTCCGACGTCTCTGATGCCCGTGTCCATGCACGCGAAGAACCCGTGTGGTTCAATGTTGTAGCAATTGCCGCTCGGGCAGTCGGTGTAGTAGTCCGTGCATTCGGGAGCGCACATCATCTCGCCGCCCTTCAGTTCGACGCAAACGCCGTCGGCGCACGTTTCTCCGGTGTACTTTCCGTCGCATTCGTTGCCACCGCCGTTGCCGGTGTCTTCTCCTCCGCTCCCCGCATCCTCGCCGCCCCCGCCTCCGCCTCCGCCGCCTTCGCACTCACAGTCCTCCCATTTCGTGCCGTCATCCGAACAACTCTGCGCGCCCTTCTCACCGCCCGGGCAGTCGCAGTCTTGCGTCTCGCCGGGTGTGCAGGCCTTGGTCTCTCCGCAGTGGATGGCGAAACCTACCGCCGCGAAGGAGATAATGACAAGCACGCTGACCTTTTTCATCGTTCCTCCTTGTATTCCTTTGCCAAAAACAAAAGTCACTCCTCCGCGAAGCACACACTGAAGCCCAAGCTGGTATCGGTGCACACGGCGGGCGCGTCGCAGTCCTCGTCAGCCACGCAAACCAACCAGCAGGACATGCCGCCGTTGTCCAGGCAGGTTGCCCCGACGACGCAGTCGCTCGCCGCATTGCATGCCTCGCCGACTTCTCTGTAGCCGGCCTCGAAGCAGTAGCTGCCTTCGACCGTGTAGTAGCAGCCCCCCGCTTCACAGGCATCGCCAACCGTGTAGCACTCTGCCGCGCAAAAAAGGTCCTCGGTGCCGGCCCTGTTGAAACACCTCCCCCCCGGGCAGTAGTCCCCTGCGAACTCGCACCCATCTCCGCCGCCATCTCTGCCGCCGCCACCGTCCGCGCCTCCCCCGCAGATGGAATCCTTGTAGGAATCCCATGCGTCAATCCAGTCCAGGCACGCCTTTTCTTCGCCACCGTCTTCGAGCGATGCGATTGCATTGTGGCATGCCTCCTGGACCTGCGGATCCGGGCACTCGGCGCATTTTCCGGAAAGGGCGTCGCACGGGTTGCCGCCGTCGCCGCCGTCGGCGTCGCTGCAGCGGCACATCCCCCAATCCGAGCCATCTTCAAAACACGTCCGCGTGCCCTTGGCGCCCGTCGCGCACTCGCATTCCTGCGTGTCTCCCGGATTGCACGCCTGGTTCCCTCCGCAATCCGGCATTGCGGCAAGCGCCGCCAGACACACGACCACCCATGCTCCCGGGTTTCTCATTTGATGCCTCCCTGCGAGGCACACTAGCAGAAAGGGACTCGGCGTTCAATCACTTCCGTGGAGCGCGGTGGACAAGGGCGGCCACAAAAAGGATCCCGGGCAGGGGCCGATGGAGGGGCCGCGCTGCCCGGGGGGTCGGGTTGTGACCTCAGTTCGGCGAGAACCACGCCCGCCGCAATCCTGAACGGAGGCTACAACCCGTCCGTCCCAGCCTGTATGACCGGGGACATAAAGATCAAAGAAAAAGACCGCAAGCCTTGCCCGTTTGTGTGCTGGCGCCTATAATGCCAACGTCAGGTTCGAACCCGGGGAGGTCCTCATGACCAAGGCTGCAATCGCCTGCGCGCTTTTCGGAATCACGATGGCCGCAACTGCAAGCGCGCAAGGCGCGGAGAAAGCAGTCAATCCAGTCCCGGCCGCGCTCCCGAACCCGGACGCCCCGGCCGATGCCGCGGGAGACACCGCC
>JACRCP010000349.1 GCA_016218965.1 Deltaproteobacteria bacterium
ACGGAAGACCACCAGAACCGATCGACCGGCTTGCCGTCCACGTCGCATGCCCATCTTATGGCACAAAACGCCCCGCGGCGCCAGTCCCTTCTCTATCCCTTCAATATCTCCGGGCCTTCACGACTTTGCCGGTGCCCTGCCCCGGCGGCGCATCCGCTTGACGTCGCGGGCAAACTGGGTCGTCTGCGAGACGGCCCTCATCGCTCCCAACTCGCGAACAACTCCTCAGGACTGTCGAATGCTTCCACGCCCTCGCCGCGGCGGCTCTTGTCAAGCGTGCGCCGCGTCAGTTCATTGGGCACGTGCACCGGGAATGGAAGGCCGCGGCGCAGGCAGATCTGATGATAAAAAAGACGAATCGCATCCCCGGGACTCAGTCCGAGCCGTCGAAGGATTACTTCGGCCCGGGTTTTGGTCCGAGGTTCCACCCGTGCACGGATTTCTGTCGTCCTGTTCATGGAGCCAGCGTAGCACAATCGGGACGCGACGGCAAAACGCGGGTCTCGGAGGGGGAGGCTTTATGCTCTCAACCAATTCGGTTTTTCGGCGATGCGAACCAGATCCCCGAGCAACTGCTCACGACGCGATGTCCAGAACCCGGATTCGCAGACGATGATCAGCCGGTCTCGTGCCCTGCTCAATGTCGTGTTGAGGACCACGGTTCCGTGGTCACTTGTGGAATCGGTGAACCACGGTGAACAAAGGTTGAGCGTCCCATCCACAGCGGAGAAAATGACGGTATTCCATTCGCGTCCCTGAGCGCGGTGCGTGTGCATGACCTCGACCGTTTCGTCCAAACCCTCCTGCCGGACCCGTTTCCGAAGTTCAGCGGCTTGGTTCTTGTACGGGGTCAGGACTACCGTGTCATCGATGTCGCCCATTGCCGGCAGGTTTTTCAACACCGTCATGACCGCCCCCAATATGCGTTGATCAGAGCGTCTCCTTCGTCGGCCTGAACGACGGGAGGCAATTGGCGATGATCACCAAACATCGCGATCGGAGAACCGAGCGACAGGAGAGGAAGTGTTTTTGCCAGATGAGCGCATGCCGCCTCATCCACCAATACCCAGTCCGATCGAAAACCTCCAAACCCGGTCCTTCCGACGAAACCATCGAGCGTGAGCGCCACGACTTGCTTGTCGCCAGGCTTCAATTCCAGATTCTGCCTTTTCTTGTTGAGCGCCTCAATTTCCCGTTCCAATCGCTTCACCGTTTCAGGCAGGGCGGAAAGATCAAGAAGGTCCAAACCCCCGCGCAGGGACGCCAATTCGGTCTCAAGCTTCCTGACCAACTGCTCGCAGTTTGCGATTTCCTTTGCATCGGCGTCTGCACGGGCTTTCGCCGCCCGGAGGGCTGAATCGTTGCCAGCAAGCTTCACGTGCCAACTCTCCAGTTCCTTTTCTGCCGCCGTGAGTCTGATCTTCTCGGCGGCCATGACCCGAACCTTTTTGGCTTTCACAATCGGCAGACGCCCACAGCGAGGAACCGATGTTCCCAACTCAAGTACCATACCCTTCGATTTGACCGCAAGTACGTGAAGCCACGCAGACTGGACGGGCGGGCTGTAGCCGATTTCTAGTTCAGGATCTTGGCGAGGTCGGCCAAGCCCGGAATCAACGGCAGTCAGGACAGGTCCTGAGCCGGTCCATCGAGGCCCCGGAGGTCTTTGAGATGTATTCGAGTTGGTAGAGAGGCGCGAAGTGGGTGCCGCATTTCGCGCACGCGGCCATCTCGAACTTCCTGCCCCAGATGTTGCGCACCCCTTCCTTGTCCCACATCTGAATGTGGCCGGTGGGGCACACGAAGGCGCACGCCCCGCAGCCGATGCATGTCTCGGAGGGCTCGTCAAATGGCGTCGTCACCTTTTTGACCGGCCCCTTGCCCGACAGTCCCAGCGCCGACACGCCGACGACCGATTCGCAGGTCCTGATGCACAGGTTGCACAGGATGCACTTCCCCTTGTCGTTGTCCTTCTGATAGCGGACATCCGAAACGCCGTGGGAGCGCGCGAGACGGGCAATCTCGTCGGATTCGGGGCACCGTGCCCACAGAAGTTCGAGAACGGTCTTGCGCACGAGCGCGATATTGGCGCTCTGGGTGATTGCCTCGACCCCCTCGGCGGCCGGGAAAAGGCACGAGGTGACCATGCGCGTGCGGTTCCCGCGCCTTACCTCGACCACGCACAGACGGCATCGTCCATCCGAGCCGAGGGCCTCGTTGTGGCACAGCGAGGGAACCGGGATGTGGTTATCACGGCAGACGTCGAGGAGAAACGCCCCCTTGTCGGCCTGGATCTTTTTCCCGTCGACGCTCAAATTTACCTTCGGCATGTCGTCCTCACTATTCGATCGTGACGGCGTCAAACCGGCACGCCTCAAAACAGTTCCCGCACCGGACGCATTTGTCCTGCTCGATGACATGTGGTTTCTGCTTCTCGCCGCTTATGCACTCGGTCGGGCACTCCCGCGCGCAGACCATGCAGCCATTGCATTTTTCGTTGACTGTGAACTTGATGAGCGGCTTGCAAACGCCCGCGGGGCACTTCTTTTTCGTGATGTGCGCCTCGTACTCCTCGCGGAAGTAGCGCAGCGTCGAGAGCAGGGGGTTCGGCGCGGACTGCCCGAGGCCGCAGAGCGACCCGAGCTGGATCGCCTTGCCCAGCTCTTCGAGGTGTTCGAGGTCTCCGGAACGCCCCTGTCCGCTGGCGATGCGGTCGACGATCTCGTACATCCTTCTCACACCCTCGCGGCACGGGACGCACTTTCCGCACGACTCCTCGACCAGGAACTTGAGGAAGTACCGCGCGACGTCCACCATGCAGTCGCGCTCGTCCATGACTATCATCCCGCCCGAGCCCATCATGGAGCCCAGGTCGTAGAGCGAGTCGAAATCGACGGGTTTATCGAGGTGATCGGCGGGGATGCAGCCGCCCGAGGGTCCTCCGGTCTGCACGGCCTTGAACTTGCGGCCTTTGGGGATCCCGCCGCCCAGGTCGAAGATAATCTCCTTGAGCGTCATGCCCATCGGGACCTCGATGATCCCGGTGTTTTGCACCTTTCCGACGAGCGAGAACGCCTTGGTCCCTTTGGAGCCGGCGGTCCCGATCGAGGCGAACCACTCGTGCCCCTTGTTGATGATGTGGGGCACGGTCGCCCATGTCTCGACGTTGTTGAGGTTGGAGGGAAGGTTCCAGAGGCCGTGCTCGACCGTATGGACGTACTTCGCGCGCGGCTCGCCGCCTTTACCCTCGATGGACGACATTAGCGCCGTGGACTCGCCGCAGACGAACGCCCCGCCGCCGCGCACGATCCTGATGTCGAAGTCGAAACCGGACCCGCAGATGTCTTCCCCCAAAAACCCGAGCCTTCGCGCCTCGGCGGTTGCCGCGACGAGACGCTGGACCGCCAGCGGATACTCGTCGCGGACGTAGATGAACCCCTGGCCTCCCGCGATGGCAAACGCGCCGATGATCATCCCCTCAAGAACGAGGTGCGGGTTGCCCTCCATGAGCGCCCGGTCCATGAACGCCCCGGGGTCGCCCTCGTCCCCGTTGGCCATGATGTATTTTGGGCTCCCGTGGGCGTCGCGGCACGATCGCCACTTGGTCGCCGCAAGGAACCCGCCGCCGCCCTTGCCCCGGAGGCCGGCCTTTTTCACCGACTCGATGATGTCGTCGGGTTTCATCGAAAGCGCCTTGCGGAGCGCGGTGTACCCGCCGGCGGCAAGATACTCATCGATCGAGTCGGGGTCGATTCGCCCCACGTCCTCCATGACCATCTTTTTCTGGCACGAGTAGAACGGGACCTCGCTCATGTGCGTGTATTTTTTGCCCTTCTCGGGGCCGTCCATGAGGAGCTTTTCGGCCAGCGCGCCGGTCTTGAGATACTCGACGAGCATCTCCACGTCGTCGTCGACGCTGCGCTTCCCGATGCCCTGGTAGAAGACCTCGTCGTCGCCGACGACGACGAGCGGGCCGCGCCCGCAGAGGCCCATGCAGCCCACCTTTTTGAGAAGCACCTTTCGCGAAAGCCCCTCGCGCTCGACCGCCGCCGAGAGCTTTTCGTGCGCGGGCTTCGACCCGGACGCGAGGCAACCGGGCCCGAAGCAGACGTGCAGGACCTTCTCGTAGGCCCTCTGCTTTTGCAAGTGCTCCTGCGCTATCTTGTGAATCTGTTCGGCTGTCGCCTGCATCTGCTACTCTCCCTAAAACGCCTTGACGACCTTTTTCACGGTCCCGGGCGTGGTCTTCCCAAAGTCCTTTTCATCCACGCGCACGAGCGGCGCGAGCGCGCACGCCCCGAGGCAGTTGACCGACTCGAGCGTGAACTTCTTGTCGGCGGTCGTATCGCCGGTTTTCACCGAAAGCTCGCGCTCGAACTGCTCGATGACGTTCGGGCCGCCCTTTAGGTGGCATGCGGTCCCGAGGCAGACCTGGATCGTGTATTTCCCCCGGGGCTTGAGCGAGAGGGCCTTGAAAAACGTTGCGACCTCGTAACCTTTGGCGAGTGGGACGCCGAGCGTCCGACAGACATGCGCCACGGCATCTTTGGGGAGATACCGGTACTCACGCTGGATGTCCTGGAACATCCCGAGGATCCCGGCCCGATCCCGCCCGTACTTGTCGATGATCCCATCGACCTTCGCGAGATCAACCGTGACATCGCCGCCCTTGCCGCCGCAACATGCTGAAGATTGAGTCATGCCCGGTCTCCTGGTCCTCCGTCACTCCAACTCCCGAACCCTTCGACTCCTCAACTTCTGTCCGCCTTCGCCTGAAGTTTCTCCCACTCCTCGTCGATCCGCGCCTGCATCTTCGCAATCGTAGCCTCGTCGAGGTGCCTGAACCGGCCCTGGCCCTTGAGATAGTCGCCGATGGGCCTTTTCTTCTCGGGTTTGTACGTGATGCGGTACCTGCCGCCCACGACCTCATAGAGCGGGAAGACGCACGTTTCCACCGCCAGCCTGCCATAGCGAATTGCCTGCTCGGTCGGGATGCGCCAGCCGGTGGGGCAGACCGACAGGCAGTGTACGTACGCCGGGCCGTCCGCGGCCTTCGCCTTGCGCATCTTCTCGACGATGTCGAGCGGGTACGACGAGCAGGCCGTCGCCACGTACGGGATGTTGTGCGCCGCGGCGATCTCGGCCATGTTCTTCTTCCAGGTGGCCTGGCCGATCGACACCTTCCCCGCCGGGCTGGTGGTGGTGCTGGCGCCGAACGGGGTGGCCGATGAGCGCTGGATCCCGGTGTTCATGTACGCCTCGTTGTCGACGCACATGTAGATCATTTTGTGCCCGCGCTCGAGCGCCCCCGAAAGCGCCTGGAGCCCGATGTCGGCGGTCCCGCCGTCGCCGGCGCACGCAAGCACGGTCACGTCCTTGTCGGGGATGCGGCCCTTGCGTCTCAAGATCTTGAGCCCGGCCTCGATCCCTGAGCCGACGGCCGCGGCGTTCTCGAACGCCACGTGGATCCACGGGACCGCCCATGCGGTGGTCGGGAGCGGGGACGAGATGATCTCCATGCACCCCGTGGCCATGGCGACGACCGTGTCGGGGCCGAGCGCCTTGAGTGCATGGCGGAGGGCCAGCACCTCGGCGCAGCCCTGACAGGCGCGGTGCCCGGACACTATGAACTCGTCTTTGGGGATGAGCCGCGGCGCGTAGAGCTCGGTCGAAAGAGGATAGTTGAACGGGAGCGGAGACTGGCTCATGAGCGCACTCCTATCATCCGGAACTCTTCCTTTTTGCCTTCCTTGACCGCCGCCATTGCGAGGTCGTACATGGTGCCGAAGTCCGCCGGCGTGACGTCGCGGCCGCCAAGACCCGCGATGTATCCGTGGACCGTCGGCCGCCTGGATTGGTCATACAGCGCCGACTTGACCTCCGTGAAGACCGGCCCTCCGTGCGCCCCGGGCGGAAGCGCACGGTCCATGACGACCACGTGCGCCGCCGTGCAAAGGACCTTGCGCATCTCGTCAATGGGGAACGGCCTCCAGAGTCTGATGTGGACAAGCCCGACCTTTTTTCCCTTCTCGCGCGCCGCGTCGACGTGCTCCATGGCGTTTTCGGACAACCCGCCCATCGTGACGAAAAGCGTCTCGGCGCCTTCGGTCCTGTACGTCTCGACCGCCTTGTAGTGCCGGCCGGTGAGCTTCCCCCATTCGGCCCACGCGTCGTCTATCACCGGCCGCGAGGCCAAAAGGGCGGCCTCGTGCGCCATGCGCGTCTCGGTGTAGATCTCGGGCATGGCAAACGCGCCGAGCGTGAGAGGCCGGTCGGGGTGAAGCGTGTTTTCGGGCCGGTACGGCGGGAGGTACGAATCGACAAGCTCCTGGGCGGGGAATTCGACCGACTCCACGACGTGCGAGAGCGTAAAACCGTCAAAGTTGACCATCACGGGCATCTGGACCCTGCGGTCCTCGCCAAACCGGAACGCGCAGATGACCTGGTCGAAGGCGTCCTGGCCGTTTTCGGCGAAAACCTGAATCCAGCCGGTGTCGCGGCAGGCCATGACGTCGGAGTGGTCGTTCCAGATCGAGAGTGGCGCCGAGAGTGCGCGGTTGGCGACGGCCATGACGATCGGCATGCGCATCCCGGCTGCGATGTAGAGGATCTCGTGCATGAGCTCGAGCCCCTGCGCGCTGGTGGCGGTAAAGGTCCGCGCGCCCGCCGCCTGCGTCCCGATGCACGCCGAGAGCGCCGAGTGCTCGGACTCGACGCAGATGTACTCGGCATCGAGCTCGCCCGAGGCCACAAGCTCGGAGAGATGTTCGACCACGTGTGTCTGGGGTGTGATCGGGTAGGCGGCCACAGCGTCGACGCGGGCCATCTTTGCCGCCTCGCTTATCGCGAGCGAAATCTCGATGCCCGTCCTCTTCCCGGCCTTATTGGCTCCGGCGCTCATTTGGACTCCTCCGTCATCGCGATGGCGCCGGGCCAGCACTCCCGCGCGCAGATCCCGCACCCCTTGCAGTAGTCAAGGTCGGCGCAAAAGAACTCGTCCGCATCCTGCATGATGGCGTTGTCGGGGCAGAACATCCAGCAGACGCCGCACTTGATGCACTTGACGTTGTCGAACACCGGCTTGAGCGAGCGCCAGTCGCCGGTCTTGTACTCCTGCGAGCTTCCGGGCTCGGAGATCACGTTCCCGACCAAAAGCTCGCGCCAAGTGTATTGATCCATGGGTTTCGCCATTAACAACCTCCCGAGCACAAGGACCAAAAGGACTGCAAAGACTTCAAGGACTGCAAAAACCGCTCCTCATTGCTCAAGTTTTCGCCGGGAAGATGGCGGTCTCGGTGCAGGCGCGGCGGAAGGCCTTTACGTTTCTTTCGCCTATCTTCCCGAACCGCTCGCGAAGGGGTCCTTCCATCGACTCGTTCTTGAGCGCCTTTGTCGCCCCGAACAGCGCGCCGAGCATGGTCGTGTTTGTTATCGGCGCGCCGAGCTCCTCGCGGGCGATCTTGTAGCCGTCCACGAGCGCGAGCGTCGCCTTGATCCCGTACTCTTTGCGGACCTCTTCCTCGGACTTGTGCGTGTTGATGATGACAATCCCTCCGTCCTTGATCCCGGCCGACGGGTTCCCCACCCCGAGGAGCGATGGGTCGAGCACCATGACGACGTCGGGGTTGTAGATCTTGGAGCGGAGCCGTATCGGCCGCTCGTCTATGCGGCAGAACGCCATCACCGGCGCGCCCCGGCGCTCGGGCCCGAACGACGGGAACCCCTGCGCGTATTTCCCTTCTTCGATGGCGGCGATGGCCAGGAGTTCGACGGAAGTGACGGCACCCTGGCCTCCACGGCCATGAATTCTTATCTCGAGCATTTCCTGCACCTCACAGATGGGTCTTGCCGCGACTACCGGTGCGCGGGATTTTCTACCCGACACCCCCCCGAGTCAAGGGAAATCCGCGGGAAAAATCCGCGGCCCGGGACAGGCTGCAGGCCGCAGGCCGCAGGCCATCCGCCCGTGGTCCGTTGCCTCCGGTCCGTTGTCCGCACGGACCGCGGACCACTGACCAAGGATCACGGCAAGCGGTACTTCACCGTCACTTCCGCATAGTCCACCGAAACCTCCCCAGTTCCCGTCCCATTTGGCGCGACAGGCGTCACGGCGAAGTTGAGCGTCTGCTGGTCGCCGAAGAAGAGGCGGGAGATTACCAGCGGGTCCGTCGCGCTCCAAGTCACGAGTTGTGGGTTGTCGGGTGGCGAATTGTTGGTCGCGACGGTCTTCCACATACCCTCGTCCCAGACCAGAAGGTTGACGCCGTTCGTCGCGACGCCGGAGGGGTAACCGACGCCGC
>JACRCP010000352.1 GCA_016218965.1 Deltaproteobacteria bacterium
GGAAGCGGAGTGCCGAGGTGCCATGAGGACTCCATGCGCCGAAAATGGTTCTCCGAGGAGAACGCCTGGCTTTGTGAGCGGCTCACTGTCAGTCAATTACGCCTCCGAACCCTGTCGTACAGAGGGAACTAAAGAGATACGGATCGAGGGTCGGACTGGCTCGGGTGCCACGGACAAGCGAAGCTTGTCCGTGTGTGGCGTGCGCAAAGACGAGGTGACGCGACGTATCCCGTTTTCTTGTGAAAGGGGGGTTCTCGCTGCGGCAGGGAGGACAATTCGTTGGAAACGGAAAAAGGCACTGCTGTTCGGCGTTGTTTGGCCACCGCGGTCGTCGCGGTGGCGGTCGTCGGTGCCGGGGCTTTCATTGCCGTCCGGGAGGCCAGGATCGCCAGGTTCGAGGTAGGTCAATTCGCATTGGTGGATCGGTGCCTCGCGAAACCGGCCGACGAGTGCGAGCGCAGCCTCCATGAATTCCAGCGGGAGGAAGAGGCGAAAATTGACGAGATCAAGGCCTCACGGATACGAGCACTGAAGCAGCATCTCAAGGAGGCGAATGAAAATGGTGACCTTGCGAGGGCGCAGAGGGTAGGCCCGGTGTTGTGGAAATATACGAATGCCGGGCCCTTACCGTTTCCAAAGGACGCAATCCCTCGTTCAATTTCGCAGACCCTTCCCGTGTCCGAATCCCCGTTGCCGCTGGAGATGTTTCCCGCAGGGCCAGTGGTTCAGATCTCGCCCCGGAACATCCTCCTCGACGGCGCCGTTGTCGCACAGCTCGAAAACGGGAAGGTCGTTGCAGAACACAAAGAAGGTGGGCGCGAGACATCATACCTCATTGCGCCACTTCTGCACGCGCTCAAAGGAGGAAAGGACGGCAAATGGACTGGCTGTTGGTATCCGGCCGAACGGATTTTCAAACAACTGGTCGTTGCCGCAGATGCAGAGACCTCGTACCGCGTGTTGACCGAGGTACTGTACACCGTCGGCCAGGCTGAGTTCGGGCGATACCTTCTTCTCGGCCGTGACAGGCAAGGGAGAGTCGTCGTGGAGACGTTGGGGACGCCAGTTATCAGCCCATACGAGCAGCAGTTTCCGATACCTTGTTTCGTGGCAGTCCGGAAGGATCCCCTGCGTGTGCTGGTGGGGAAGAGCAACGGGAAAGAGCCCGCGACATTCAGCCTTCCGGAGTTGCCGCCCGTACCTTGCGGTCGTGACACCCCCGTCGACCTCGTGGCCGAAGCGGATGTCGGACTCCAGGACGTGTTTCGTGTTCTGGATTTGGTCAACGACCACACCTGCGTGCCGGATCGGCGCGAGTTGTGGATTGCTGCGGGGCTTTGAGCCGGCGGCACGCGTCAAGCCGCGTGCGAAATCAAGGCGGCGTCGGGCCGCCGCACCCCAAGACGTCCCACACGGACAAACCGGGTTTGTCCGTGGCACCCCCGGATCGAGGGTCGGGCTGGCTCGGGTGGCACGGACAAGCAGCGCTTGTCCGTGTGGGATGGTGACTCCGCGAGGGTCGTCGCGCCGGACCGGACAGTCGCACACGGACAAACCAAGTTTGTCCGTGGCACCCCATTTCACTCATCTTCGTTCGGCAACCTCCTCCAGCGCCTGTTTCCACTCTTCGGCGAACCTGTCGAGCACAGGTTCCGAGATGTCGTCGGCGGTGCACAGGCTCACCGTCACGGTTTCGCGGAAGCCGGATGCCAGCGCTATGGGGGTCGGGAAGCCGCGCATGAAGGGGCCGGTCATCCAGGCGTCGCGGACCGCGTCCCCGAAGGGGGCCACGTACGGGTCGATCGCGCCGACGTTGGTGACGAACGCGTGCCTTTTCAAAAGAAACAGGATCCACCTGAAGACCACGGTGGCGCTGAACCTTCTGAGCAGACCGTGGGGGAGCATGCAAAAGATGATCGCGGGGAGGAGCGCAAAGGCGAGCGCCGCGGGGCCTTGTTTCTGGACTGACGTCGTGCGCACTACAGTCTGCAACGGATCGTCAAGGCCACGGCCCCGAAGCGTCACGCAACACGCGCTGCTGATGTTTGCCACCGACGGGCCGGCATTCGGGAGCAGTCTTCTCAAATTGAGTGTGTAGGCGGCGCCGGTGAAGCCGCCGCCCGTCCGTCTCCCGGCGAGCTTGAGCGCCGCGGCGACCAGACCGTCGTTGATCGTCGCGTTTTTCTCCCTGCACGCGGCGGCGAAGCGTTCGTGGCTTCCGCCGGCCAGACGCACCAGACGGTATCCGAACCGGCCGCTCCCGGGCGCCGCGTTGCACGCCTCGGTCCACGGGCGGATGAACAGTTCAAACAGTGGCCGCAGGGACTCGTGCGCGACCCCGCGAACCAGGGCGGGGAGGTGTCGGAAACCGAGCGCCGGGAAGACCTGCCAGGGGCTCCTTGCCATGGTCAACGGCGCCGGGTCCGTCGGTCTGCAGAGGCGGCGGGCAATCTCGGCGATGGCCACAAGCCCGGCGTTGGCGTCGCCCACCACGTGCGCCCAGGCGAAAAGCAGGCGGGAACCGTGGAGATGCGAAAGCAGGGCGATCTTGAACGGTCGGTCCTTTTCGATTTCGACGACGTCGCGCACGAAGCGCGTGGTCTGTGCCTCGACGTCGCCCCCGGCTTCCACGACGGAGACGCACGATTCGATCGGCTGATCGACTACCGGCGTCCACCGGTCCCGCCAGAACCCGCGCCGGTATCTGCAACCGAGCACGGGGAAGGCCTCGACAAGCCCCTCGACAGCGTCAACAAGCTCGGCATGCGAGAACGCGCGGTCAAGGTCGACCGCGATGACGAGTTGCTGCCACCCCCGCCCGGCCGTTGCGCCGTGCATGAAGACGTCCATCAGCTCCGCGCGGATGTCGGAATGCGGCATTCCGGCAGGTTAGCACAACTCCGAAGGACCGGTCACGATCTCATGTGAACTTGCCACACCGTCGACGCCGTCGCACACGAACAACCTGCGATTGTCCGTGGCACCCATTCGCGGGTGCCAGCCGGCCAAACGCAGCGCGGCGCGCAGCGTCGGGATTCCTTTTCTCCCGCCGATCTTTATGCACTTGAGCGCCGCGACGGCCGAGGCGAAGCGGACGACCTTCCGGAGATCCCACTTTTTCAGCAGTCCGTAGATGTGCGCGCCGTGAAAAACGTCCCCGGCTCCGGTAGTGTCCACCACGTCCACTTTGAATGCGGGGGTCTTGAAGAAGTCGTTCTTCGTGAACGTGATGCTGCCCCGACTTCCCAACGTGATCGTGCAGGCTTTGACGCCCAGAGACAGGACCTTTTTCGCGATTTCGGATCTCAGACCCAAGTCCAGCGCAAACTGTTCCGACCCCACGACGTAGTCGCAGTGCCGCGCGATTTCGAGCGTCCACGGCCGCTGGCGGCCGGCGTCGAGCATCACTGGAACGCCTGCGGCGCGAGCCTTCTTTGCGGCGAAGATCGAAACCTCGCGCATGAGGCCGTCGAGGTGGACGAAGTCAAAACCCTTCGGGAAATCCTTCGGGATCTCCGACGGACGGAGTTCGGTGCCGGTCGGCCGCCGCCAGAAGATCGTCCGCGTCCCGGACGACTTGTCGATTGCTATGAACGCGACTTGAGACGTTTCGCCACGCCGGATCTTCAGTCCACGGACGTCCACCCCGTCCACTTCGAACCCGCTCCTGACCTTCCGGCCCGCCTCGTCATCGCCGACCACGCCGAAGAAAGCACATGGCACGCCAAGCCGGGCGAGCGTGACGACCGCCGTCCCCGCCGGCCCTCCGCCGTCCTCGACCCATTCGCAAAGCTCGGCCTTTTCGTCGGCCTCGGGATACCGGCCCACGACCCCGAGGTAGTCGAGCGAGCATTGTCCGATCCCTGCGACGCGCATGGCGCCACCCTACCCCCGCCGTTTCTTGGACGCAACAGCGAATCTGGTATACTTTTCGGCAAACGGGGGAGGGATTGCCCGGATGCGCGGACCCACGCTTGCCCTGACGATCGCCGGGAGCACAGTGTTGTCGTGTGCCCTCTCGGGCTGTTTTCTGTTTGGAAGCCCGGCGCCGATCCACCCGTTCGTGCCTCCGGGCCTGGGCAGCATCAAGAATGCCCTGCCGTTCCCGGGCGACACGGCGGGGTTGATGGAGGCCGCGGCGCGCATCTGCACTCCCGTGGCGACAAGGGAACAGAAGGTCTTCGGATACCGCGTGGCCCAGCGCGCGCTCGAAAACCTTTCGGCCTCCGGCTCGTCCGCCGAACGGCGCAGGACGGCGGCGCTCACGTTGGCGCGTTGCGCCCACCTTGTCGCCGACTGGGAACCCGACGATGAAAAGGTGCTGGCAATAACGCAAAGCGGGGTGGACGCGGCCATCATCGCCGGGGCCAGGGAGAAAGACCCCCGTGCCGCGTACTACCTGGGGCTCAACCTCGGGATACACATCCAGCACATCGGCCCCGAGGCGATCGCGAGGGTGGGCGATGTCATCCAGGCGCTCAAAGATGCTCGGGCCGACCCCGCCCAGGACGTGGGCGGGCCGCTTCGGGTGCTGGGCATTCTGTACCTCAAGGCCCCCGCGTGGCCCGTGGGGCCCGGGGACCTTGACAACGCGCTTGCGCTTCTCAAGGAGGCGTCCGAGAAGTACCCCTCGCACCCGCAGAACCACATCTTCTACGCAGAGGCGCTGCTCGAAAACGGGGACAGGAAAAAGGCAGAGGAAGAAATCGATACCGCCCTCACGCTGGCCCGGCCGTCGCTCTGGGGCGACTACGCCGCCCGCTGGCAATCCGAGATCCGCGCGCTCCAGGCGAGACTGCGAAAATAGGCGTTACTTCGGTTCGGCTTGGACGCGGGAGGAGACGGTGGTCACGAGGAGGATCATCGCCAGTCCGATGGCCATCGCGGCGCCGATTCGGATGGTCGGGAGCACGGTGGTGACCAGGATTGAGAGGGCGGAGAGCGAAAACCCCATCGCGAATGCCGGGGCCCAGCGCCCGCGGTCAGGCGGATCTTCCGCAAACAGCCACGGCGACGCGAGGAACGACAGCACGGGCGGCAGGAGGTAGAGCGTCGCCGACCCGGAATCCATCTGGACGCGCAGGACCCAGCCCAGCGCGAACGTGAGCGCCGTCGCCAGCGCCGCGTCGACGGCCGCGCGGAAGATCGGCAGCGGCTTCATTGACGTCATGAAGATGAGCGCCGCACACGCGGCAAGGAGGAGCACCGCGGCCGCGAGTATCCCGTGTTTGAATTCGGCGGCAATCCCGCTTGCGAGCACGGGGAACCCCGTCACCCTGAACTGCACGTCGGAGCCGTTCCCGGGGTGCGGCGCGATGAAATCGGCGAGCGCACCCTGAAGCCGCGCAGCATACGCCTCCGGCACGGTCGCGCCGTCTGTCAGCCGTTCGGCGAGCGCGGCGCTCCGGACGGCCACGCGGATGTCCTTCTCGCGCACCTTCAACGTTTCGGCCAGGTCCGCCGGCACGACGCCGCCGGCCGCCAGTTCGGCAAATCTTGCGCCGGGTTCACCGCCGTCCTCGCGAATCGCCGACGCGATGGCGCTCCACTGCGACCCGTCGGGCTGCCACGGAGAGTCCGGGGACCCGAGGTACGCCAGGAGCCGGGCAAGCACGGTTTCGGCAAGCGCGTCTCGTGCGCCAGGCGAAGGCGGGGCCGCGGCGGCCGCCAGGATGCGTTCGACGCGATCGTCGGGAACCTCGACGCCGTAGGTTTTCCCGAGCGCGGCGACGCGCCTGCCGGCGGCCTGTATCCCCGTCTGTTCGGACGTTTTGGCCATCTCGCGCACGGCGTCGGCGAGTTGCCCCGGCCTGAGGGTCGCGCCGTCCGGGATGCGCATGATGACCATCGCCTCTTTGCGGTCGTCGAGGACCAGCGAGCGGACGTCGGAACTCCCCTCCAGGAAGAACCAGAGGTTGCCCAGGGCCTCGCGCGACGGAGGTATCCGGTGGACGCCCCCGAACCCGTGACCCAAAAAACCCAGGACCTGCGCGATC
This sequence comes from Deltaproteobacteria bacterium, assembly GCA_016218965.1. Lineage (GTDB taxonomy): Bacteria > Myxococcota > SpSt-1050 > SpSt-1050 > JACRCP01 > JACRCP01. The sequence continues at coordinate 5,997 of JACRCP010000352.1, forward strand.
GAACGCACATCGGAAAAGAGCCGGCTTCCATCCGCAAGGTCCGTAAACCTCATCAGGCGCGCGGCCGCGGCGGGGTTCCGAAGGTCCGCCGTCACCGAGACCTGGATGAGGTCGTTCCCGCCGAACCGGCGGTCGAAAAACGCGCGCATCCTGCCGACCTCGTCGTCCTTCGAGAACTGGTCCTCGGGGGCGATGTAAAACCGGATGTGCGAAGCGGCGGCCGCACCCGCGACGAGGATCACGAACGCGCACAGCGCGGCCGGAAGCGGCCGGAACGTACGCGCCGGACCCGGCTGGGGGGGCGGCCGCGATTCGATGAACGTGAGCGCGGGGGCCACAAACAACAAACCCGCCGCCGCCAGCATGAGGAAACCGAACCCGAGCGCCACGCAGAATTGCGAGAGGTACGGGATGGACGCCCGCGAGGCCAAAAGGCTCGCCCCGGCAATGGCGACGAGCGCGACAAGAATGGCGCGCATCGTCGAATCGGGGCCGCGCCCGGCCACGAGCCGCTGTTCGGCAATCCGGGCGTAGGCGATGGCCGCGGCCGCCGGGAGGAAAAGCGCCGCCGAAAGCGACGTGCTCGTGAGGTTGACCCCCAAGAGCCGGAGAAGGCCCATCCACCACAGAAGCGGGAGACCGGCCGAAAACAGCACCAACGCTATCACCGACAGGCGTCTCACCCGCAGGGCCAACGGGAGCAGCATAAAGGCGATGAAGATCGACGCGATCCAGCCGAGTTTGTCGTAGACCTTGCTCGTGACGAGGTTCGCAAAGAACGGGGCCCCAAAGTAGTAGGCGGGCATCGGTCCGCGTTCCTCTTCGACAACGGCCTGGGCGAGGCGCGCCACCTCGCGGCTGTCCTTCCGCGGGTCCGTGCGCAGGAGAATCAGATACGCCCGGAAGTCCCTGCTCACCAGCGCCCCCAGCACCTGCGTATTGGCCTTGACGCGGGCCCTGATCCTGTCCATACCCGCCGCGTCGCCTGGCAGATCAGGGATGAGGAGCTCGGCCGAAAGCGATCCGTCAGCCGTTTCGGTGATCGAATCGACGTTCACGATGCTCCGCGCCCAGAGCACCCCCCCGGCCTTGAGATCGGACAACCGATTCGTGATGCGCGAAAGGCGCCCGAGCCCGTCGGCGGTCATCGACTGCTCGGGCTCCTCGAGACCGATGATGAGCGTGCTCAAACCGTCGAAGCGGCGCGTGAGGTCCAGCCAGAACCGCACGTAGTTGTTGTCCTTGGGAAAGTACTCGGTCGGGTCGTATGAGAAAGGTATCCCCGGAGCGTAGAGCGCACAGGCGATGGAAATGGCGGCGGCGACCGCCAGCCACAACCAGCGGGCGCGCGAAAACCGCGGGGCAGGCTGGCTCACGGCGCCCCCTCGAAGACGCCGCGCCACTCGTCGGCGAGGCTCGAGCACGGATACTCGGGGTTGACGCGTCGGAGGACGTACGATGCGCCTTTGGCGGAGGGCTCGATCGGGGCCACCGTCTTGAGCAAGGCCGATGTCGCGTCGAGCGCGTGCTCTTCCACGGTGAACTCAAGCTCGCCGGTGATCCAGTTGTTGTCGGCCGTCAGGCCGGCCTTCTTGAAGTCCCACACCGAGCGGCGCACCATGTATCGCTCGCCGTCGGGGTTTTTCACCTCCACCGTGACACCCGAGTTCCCGTCGCCATCCTCGTCGAGCACATGGCTGTCGGCCTTGTCTTTTGGCAGCGGGTCCGAAACCGGGTTCGAAAGCCCCTGAACGCCCCAGAGCCAGGCGACATCCGACGCGCCGAACGTCCCACCGCCCGATAGCGCAATCACGACCGGAGAGGCGGCCAGCGCGTCAATCAGCTTCTGTGGGATGGTGGAGAGCCCCATGTCACTCTCGCTCTCGACGACCTGGTTGCAGAACGTCAACGACGCCGACGTGCCCGCGGGATCGATATCGGCCACAAAGAGGTCGTTGATGGTGATGCCCCACGGGTCCATCCCTGCGGGGTGGACCTTTCCGGGCTGATAGAAGAGCACGGCCCAGTGCCCCGGAAGTCCCGAGCCGCCCACGTCGCCAAGCTGCACGTCGGGGATCTCGACCCCCGCATCCGAGGCATCCGGGAGCGGAAACACCTCATCAAGCCGCTCAAGCCCGTCCGTTTTCCAGCCGCACGACGCGATCAAAACCGCCACCGCGGCGACAAAGGTGGTTCTTCTGGAAATAGTGTGGGTAAACCCGCCGAAGGTCATTTCTGAGCGTTCGTAGATAAAATCGAGGGCATCGCCAGCTCTTGGTACAAGGATGTTGTCTACACACCTTGACCAGGAGCCAGGAGGATGCCCGAC
>JACRCP010000350.1 GCA_016218965.1 Deltaproteobacteria bacterium
ACGGAAGACCACCAGAACCGATCGACCGGCTTGCCGTCCACGTCGCATGCCCATCTTATGGCACAAAACGCCCCGCGGCGCCAGTCCCTTCTCTATCCCTTCAATATCTCCGGGCCTTCACGACTTTGCCGGTGCCCTGAGGACGCGGGCGATCTCGTCGACGAGCGGCCTGGAGCCCACGTACAGCGCCGAGCGCTGGTGGTGGTCGCGCGGAAGGACATCTAGGACCGGCGTCCCCGTTTCGTCCACGGCGTGGCCGCCCGCCTCGCGGCACATGAACGCCGCCACGTTGGCTTCGTACATGAGGCGGAGCTTCCCCTGCGGCCGGTTCTTCTTGGGGTCGGGGTGGTTCACAATGGCGGGGTACATGAACATCCCGCCGTTCTGGAGTATGCGGTGGATGTCGCCCGCGAGCGCCCCGAGGTACCGGAAGGCGTATTTTCTCTCGGAGCGGGCTATCCAGTCCCGCACGCCCTGCGCATAGGTCTCCCTGTTTGCCGAGTTGAACGACAGCTCCCAAGTCTTCGACTCGGTCGGAAGCGCCATCCTGATGGGCTTGACGTACGTCATCATCTCGTCGATGTGGAACCGCCAGCAACCGGCCTCCTTGAGCGCGAGCGTGAACGTGCCGGTCGGTATGACGAACATACCCGCCGCGATGTACTCCCGGCCCGCCCGCAGGCGGCAGTCCTCCTCGCCCTCGAGATTGCGCTTCGCAACGCCAAAGAGGAACCCGATCGGGAGGTTGTGCGGGACGTTGCTCGACCCGTCCATCGGGTCGTAATACACGAAGTACCTTCCGCCGTCCGTGTTCATCGGAATGATCTGTTCCTCTTCTTCGCTCACCGCTTGGATGACCCGCCCGGACGTCTGGAGATAGTGCTTGGTGATCTCGTCGGCGATCTCATCCATCCGCAGCACCTGCTCGCCCTGCACGTTGACCGTGCCTGCCATGCCCAGAATCCCCTTGAGCGCGCCGGTGTGGTAGTAGTACTGGATGCGCTTGGCTGCGTTCACTATCGAATCCATGAGGATCAGGAAGTGGTACGTGCGGTTGTACTTTTCCTGGTGCTGCATCAGGAAGTTCAAAAACGTCTGCTCGAACTGGACCATCTTCCACCTCCATCGCAAAGCGTCGAGCCCGGGCACGATCCTTTTTACTATCAAATTGTAGCAGAATGTGCAGTTTGAGCAATGCCACCAAAAAACCGCCCGTAACCTCCCGATATTGCTCGCGATCCCACGGGGTCAGGGCATTCGTTTTGCGTTGATTTTGGGCCTGCCGGTGCTATAACGATCCCCGATGGACGAGGAAAAACAGAACGGGCCCCCGCAGGACCCGCCGGCGCCGCCGCAACCTCCGGCGCCGATCCATTCGGTGAACATCGAGGACGAGATGAAGGCCTCGTACCTCGACTACGCGATGAGCGTCATCATCGGCCGCGCCCTGCCCGACGTGCGCGACGGCCTGAAACCCGTGCACAGGCGAATACTCTACGCGATGTTCCGCGAAGGGCTTCTCAGTAACCGCAAGTACTCGAAGTGCGCCGGCGTCGTGGGCGAGGTGCTCAAGAAATTCCACCCCCACGGCGACGCGGCGGTCTACGACACGCTGGTGCGCATGGCCCAGCCGTGGAACATGCGGTACCCCCTTATCGACGGCCAGGGGAACTTCGGTTCCGTCGACGGCGACCCGCCTGCCGCGTACCGTTACACCGAATGCAGGCTTACGAAGGTCGCCGAGGAGACGCTTAGCGACATCGACGAGGAGACCGTCGACTTCGTCCCGAACTTCGACGGCTCTACCGAGGAGCCGACCGTGCTTCCGACCCGCGTCCCGAACCTGCTCGTGAACGGATCGGCGGGGATCGCCGTCGGGATGGCCACGAACATCCCGCCGCACAACCTCCGCGAGGTCATCGACGGTGCATGCGCGCTCATCGCGGACCCCGACACCCCGATCGAAGAACTGATGAAGCTGATCCCGGGCCCGGACTTCCCCACGGCCGGCTTCATCTGCGGCCGCGACGGGATCGAATCGGCGTACCGGACGGGCCGGGGCCTCGTCAGGATGCGGGCGCGCGCCCGCATCGAGGAGGCGAAGAAGTCCGACAGGCAGTCAATCATCGTCACCGAGATCCCCTATCAGGTCAACAAGGCCAGGCTCATCGAGAAGATCGCCGAGCTCGTCAAGGAGAAAAAGATCGACGGGATCGCCGAAATCCGCGACGAGTCCGACCGCGAGGGGATGCGGGTGGTGGTGGACTTGAAGCGCGACGCCACCCCCGAGGTGGTGCTCAACCAGCTCTACAAGCACACCGAGATGCAGCAGTCGTTCGGCGTCATCATGCTGGCCATCGTGGCCGGACAGCCGAAGGTCTTAAACCTCAAGGAGATGCTTTCGCACTTCGTGGCCCACCGCCGCGAGGTGGTCACGCGGCGGTGCCGGTTCAGGCTGAGGAAGGCCGAGGAGCAGGCGCACATCCTCGAAGGGCTCAAGATCGCGCTCGACAACATAGACGAGGTCATCGCGATCATCCGCGGGTCTCCAAGCGGCGAGACGGCGAGGGGGCGCCTGACCGCAAGGTTCGGTCTCTCGGAGGTCCAGGCGAACGCCATACTCGACATGCGCCTGCAAAAACTCACCGGACTCGAGCGAGACAAGCTTGTCGCCGACTACAAGGAAATCCTGATGGAGATCGAGCGGCTCAAGGCCCTGCTCGCCGAGGAAAAGCTCCTGATGGCGCTCGTGTGCGAGGAACTCCGTGAGATCCGGGAGAAGTTCGGCGACGAGCGCCGGACCGAGATCACGGCCGACGTGGGCGAGCTGAAGGTGGAGGATCTCATCGCCGAGGAGGATATGGTCGTCACGGTGTCCCACGCCGGATACATCAAGCGGAACGCGATAAGCCTGTACCGCCGCCAGCGGCGAGGCGGGCGCGGGCGGACCGGGATGGCCACAAAGGAGGAGGACTTCGTCGAGGACCTGTTCATCGCGTCGACGCACAGCTACATCCTCATCTTCACCGATCGAGGCCGCTGCTACTGGCTCAAGGTGCACGAGGTCCCCGAGGCCGGGCCGGCGGCTCGGGGCAAGGCGATAGTCAACCTCGTCCAGTTCCAGGAGGGGGAGAAACTCGCCGCGGTCGTCCCCGTCAAGGAATTCGAGGAAGGCAAGTTCATCGTGATGTGCACGCGCCTGGGGACGGTCAAGAAGACCGCTCTGAGCGAGTTTTCGCGCCCGATGTTGCGCGGGATCATCGCGATAAACGTCGATGACTCGGACGCGCTCCTTTCGACCAAGGTCACCACGGGCTTGCAGGAGGTGCTCCTGGCGACCCGCGACGGCATGGCCATCCGGTTCAAGGAGACCGACGTGCGTCCCATGGGGAGGTACGCCGCCGGCGTCCGCGGCGCCGATCTCGAGGAAGGCGATCAGATCATCGGCATGGAGGTCTGCGACCCCGGCGCCTCCATCCTCACCATCACCGAAAACGGCTACGGGAAGCGCACCCAGCTCGAGGAGTACCGCCTCATCCGCCGCGGCGGCAGGGGCGTAATCACCATCAAGACGAGCGAACGAAACGGGAAGGCCGTCGCGATCCTTCTGGTCACCGAGGCCCACGACATCATGCTCATCACCGACCGCGGCATGCTGATCCGGTCGAGCGCCGAAGACATCCGCATGGCGGGCCGGAACACGCAAGGTGTGCGCCTGATAGCCATGGAAGAGGGCGAAAAGGTCGTCGGCGCCGCCAAGATCGCCGAAAAGGAAGAGACCGAGAACGGCGGGTCCGATTCCCAGCCCCCCGCCCCCGCCGCCCCGCCTGCGGCGGAATGACCGGATTGCGGATGTCGGACTCGCCTTCTGCAAAACACATCCAACCGCAGAGGGCGCAGAGATCGCAGAGAAACAGGATCCTTTTTTCCTGTCTCTCGGCGCTCTCGGCGTTCTCTGCGGTTATGTGCACTCTGAGCTGGATTTCCGCCTGTTCGCGCGTGACACCGGAAGAGCGGTTCTCGCGCGCCAACGACGCCATAGTGGCCCAGCGCTATAACGACGCGGTCAAGGAGTTCAACACGCTCCTCCGGGACCTCCGCGGCGATGATCGGCAGACCGTGAAAAACCGCCGTAAGGCGCTCTACCGCCTGGGGCGGCTCCAGTACCTGTTTCTCAACCGGCCGGACCTGGCGCTGGACTGCTTCAAACAGGTTGTCGCAATCGACCCGCGCGCCCCCCTCTCTTTCAACGCCCTGGCGTCGATGGGCCGCATATACCACGACACCATGCGGGACATGGCGCAGGCCGTCCTCGCCTACCAGACGCTCCTTGCCTACTTCCCCAAACACCGCCACGCCGACAGGTATCACCACAGGCTCATCGACGCATACTTCAACCAGGGCAACTTCAGCCAGGTCCGCGCCGAGGGCATGGCCGCAATCAACGCCCTGCCCAAAAGCCCCCATGCCGACGATATCCTGTACCTCGTCGCCGAGGCCGCCCTGCTGGAGGGCGACAAGAAGGGCGCGGAGAAGGCGTTTGTGATGCTCGTCCAACGGTACCCCGGCGGCGAGTGGAGCGGCCAGTCGCACTACGAGCTGGGGGGGATTTTCGAGGAACGCGGAGAGTTTGCGGCGGCGCTTTCACACTACGAGAAGGCGGCGCCGGCCCTCGGCGGGTCGCCGGCGGTGCAGCGAAAGATCGAGGCGCTCAAAAAGAAGCCGGATTTGCACAATTCCGCGGAGTGACTATATTCGGGATCTCAAGCGAGGTTCGACGTGGTTGGCGCGCTGATGAAGGCAATTCTGGGGACCAAAAACGAGCGGGAGATCAACAGGATCCGCCCGCTGGTGGCCCGGGTGAACGAAATCGAGCCGCAAATGAAGGCGCAGTCGGACGACGAACTCCGCTCATTGACCGCGGCGCTCAAAGAGAGGATCTCGCGCGCGACCGCCGACAGGTTCGCGGGGCGGAGTGATGCCGATCCCGCCGAAATCTACAAGTTCGAGCAGGGACTTCTGGAAGAGTTACTCCCGGAGGCGTTCGCGGCCGTGCGCGAGGCCGGTGTGCGGGCGCTCGGGATGCGGCACTTCGACGTCCAGCTTGTGGGCGGCGTGGTCCTCCACCGCGGCCGGATCTCCGAGATGAAGACCGGCGAGGGCAAGACGCTCGTCGCCACACTTGCCGCGTACCTCAATGCGCTCTCGGGCCGCGGGGTGCACATCGTCACCGTCAACGACTACCTCGCCGCACGCGACTCCGAGTGGATGGGCCGGATCTACCGCTTCCTGGGCCTCTCGGTCGGCGTGATCGTCCACGGACTCAACGACGCCGAGCGCAAGGCGGCCTACGCCTGCGACATCACCTACGGGCACAACAGCGAGGTCGGGTTCGACTACCTGCGCGACAACATGAAGTTTCGGCTCGAGGACTATGTCCAGCGCGAGCACCACTATGCGATTGTCGACGAGGTCGACTGCATTCTCATAGACGAGGCCCGCACCCCGCTAATCATTTCCGGGCCCTCCGAGGAATCGAGCGATCTCTACTACAAGATCAACGGCATCATTCCCTATCTCAAGCCGTCCCCTTCGGCCGAGGAGGACGTGCGCGAGATCAATGACTACTTCGTCGACGAAAAGGCCCGGAACGCGATTCTGACCGACAAGGGCGTCGAAAAGACCGAAAAGCTCCTGGGGGTCCGCAACCTCTACGAGCCGCAGAACATAGAGATACTCCACCACGTCCAGCAGGCGCTCAAGGCGCACACCGTCTTCCACCGCGACCGGGACTACGTCGTCAAGGACGGCCAGGTGATGATCGTGGACGACTTCACCGGGCGCATCATGGAGGGCCGCCGCTGGAGCGACGGGCTGCACCAGGCGATCGAGGCGAAGGAGGGCGTGCGGATCGAGAGCGAGAACCAGACGCTCGCAACGATCACGTACCAGAACTACTTCAGGCTCTACCGCAAGCTCGCCGGGATGACCGGCACCGCCGACACCGAGGCCGAGGAGTTCGCCAAGATATACAAGCTCGACGTCAACGTGGTCCCGACGAACCAGCCGATGATCCGCACCGACCACCAGGACCAGATCTACAAGACGGAACGGGAGAAGTTCAACGCGGTCGCCGACGAGATCCAGGACTGTCACGACCGCGGCCAGCCGGTGCTGGTGGGCACCATCTCGATAGAAAAATCCGAGCGGGTGTCGGACCTCCTCAAAAAAAGGGGCATCCCCCACGAAGTACTCAACGCGAAGCACCACGAACGCGAGGCGGCGATCGTCGCCCAGGCCGGCCGGCACCGGCAGGTCACCATCGCCACGAACATGGCCGGCCGGGGCACGGACATCCTGCTCGGCGGCAACCCCGAGTTCCTGGCCCGCCTCGAAACCGACGCGTCAAGCGAGCCCGAAAAGTACGCCGCGGCGCTTTCGGCCCACAAGGCGGCGTGCGAGGACGAGAAGAAACTCGTCATCGATGCCGGGGGACTGCACATCCTGGGCACCGAACGCCACGAGTCGCGCCGGATCGACAACCAGCTCCGCGGCCGCGCGGGCCGGCAGGGCGACCCCGGGACGTCCCGGTTCTACCTGTCGCTCGAGGACGACCTGATGCGCATCTTCGGGTCCGACCGGGTCGCCAGGATCATGGACCTTGTCGGCATGGAAGAGGGCCAGCCTATCGAGCACGGGATGGTGTCCCGCGCGATCGAGGGCGCCCAGAAGAAGGTCGAGGGCCACCACTTCGAGATGCGCAAGCACCTGCTCGACTACGACGACGTCATGAACCAACAGCGCAAGACCATCTACGATCTGCGCCGAAAGGTCCTGGGGGGAAAAGAGATCCGCGACAGGGTTCTTGATCTGGCCGACGAGTACGCCGGACTGGTCGTCGACACCTTCTGCCCGCCCGACGAAAAGCGCGAGGACTGGAACGTCCAGGGGCTCGAGGACCGCGCGTCCGAAACGTTCGGCATCCGCATCCCGCTCGCCCACGCCGGGACCGATCGTGAGAAGATGATGGAGCTCATCTACTACGCGGCCGAGCAGCGGTACGGGGAGCGCGAGCACGAGATCGGCGCCGATACGATGCGGAAGCTCGAGCAGTTCATCTATCTGCAGACCATCGACAGCCAGTGGATGGATCACCTGCTCGCCATGGACCACCTGCGCGAAGGGATCGGGCTTCGGGGCTACGGGCAGAAGGACCCCAAGCTCGAATACAAGAAGGAAGGGTACAGCCTCTTTGTCGGCATGATGGACAGGATCCGCGAGGAGGTCCTGATGAAGCTCTTCCGCGTCCAGATCGCCGCCGAGAAGGAAGAGGACAAGAAGGTCGAGGTCGAGCAGTTCAGGCCCAAACAGCGCCAGATGTTCGCCGGCGCCCCCGACAAGGCGGAGCCGCCGAAATCGGAGCCCATCAGAAAAGGCGCCAAGGTCGGCCGCAACGACCCGTGTCCCTGCGGCTCGGGCAAAAAATACAAGAAATACTGCCTCGCCCGCGACGAGGCCTCCGGGAAGGCGTAAGAGCCTCTTGCAAAACCCATTAACCGCAGAGAGCGCGGAGACCGCAAAGAGAAATTCATCAGCGTTTTTGAACATCTCTGCGCCCTCTGCGTCCTCTGCGGTTTCTGCCCGGGTGTTTTTGCAATTTTCTCGTAAGACCAGCCAAAAGCCTTCAGCTTTCAGCAATCAGCACCCGGGTGCCACGGACAAGCCCTGCTTGTCCGTGTGTGACCGATGCGACGTCTTACCTCGCCGTGCCCTTGACGGTGGCGATGATGACCTCGCGGTGGTGGGCGACGTAGTCGACGAACCGGGCGCGATCCAACCCGGTCTTTTTGGCGATGTCGTCGATGAGCTCGTCGAAGTTCCTGGCGGGGTCCTTCTTTAAGGCCATGGAAAGGCGCAAAAGCGCGGCCTGCATCCTCTCGTCCTCGATCGGCGCTGATTTGGCCGCGGAAGTCTCGTCGTTCATGGCGCTCATGTAGTCTCCCCTCTCAAAGTCCGGCTGGAATCTAGCACAGTCACTCCGGGCGAGCAAGCTCGCCCGTCGAAGGGCCGGTCTGAAGGCCGGTCTGGGGGCAACTCCCGCCGTAACTACTGCGGCGGGGTATTGTCACAAAGGTCGGACGCGGGTAGCACCCCGCATCGACGTGAAACGGCGGGGCGGGAGGGCATCTAGCCGGCCTTCCGTAGCGGTGGGATCGCTTCGTCGGGGCGGCTTGTCGCCAGGTCGTGCGCCGCCTGAAGATTGAGCCAGAACTCCGGCGAAGTGCCGAACGCCTGTCCGAGGAGCCAGGCGGTTTCGGGGGTCACGCCTCGTTTTCCGCGGATGAGCTCGTTGATCCGCTGAACCGGGACACCAAGGTGCGCGGCAAGCGCCACCTGCGTCACGCCGAGCGGATTCAGGAACTCTTCCAAAAGGACTTCGCCAGGATGCGTCGGGACTCTGTTTTCGGGAATCATTTAAAAACCCCTTTCATCAATGGTAGTCGACCAGCGTGACGTCGTGGGCGTCATTGCCCTCCCATCTGAACACCACCCGCCACTGATCATTTGCGCGGATGCTGTGACGACCTTTAAGGTCACCTCTCAAAGCTTCGAGATGGTTGCCTGGAGGAGAACGCAGGTCGTCGAGCTTTGGCGCCGAGCTCAGCATGTCGAGTTTTCGTAACGCTGCCGGCAGCACGTCACGGGGGAACCCCATAGAGTCATAAGTGCAGGAAAGGCCTCGTTTGTCTATGCACGCGATCGGCGCGTTATCGGCGTATGAATACGCTGCTACCTCAGCTTGACGTCCCTGTGTCGGCAGCTGGCACAAACTCATAGACAACGCTTCCCTGGCAACCAATGGGTCCAATTGCAAATACCTCCCCACTTGGGGATTGTACCACCTGTTCCAGTTGTAGTACGGCCCGACGCCGTCGGTGATGATGAGGCTCCGGTAGTTGTAGTCGTTGTACTGGCCGGGGAAGCGGAGGGGGTTCTCCACGGTGTAGTTCCGGTTGTCCGAACTCTGGCCGGTG
>JACRCP010000355.1 GCA_016218965.1 Deltaproteobacteria bacterium
AGCCTTGGTGGAGCATGAGGTTCATCAGCCCGCCCCTCGGAGGTTGCGGTTCTATGCTTGGAATAACGGGGCTGCGAACGGCTCGTACCTTACTGCTTCAGGCTTGCGCGAAAATCGGTGTTTAGTGGTTGCAGCGGCGGTTTTATCTGGCATGGAGCACCTCGGGATGCAGAAAACTTGCGGAGTGTCGGGAGCGTGATAGATGGCAGGGCGTGAGCGACACGGGGGACAGCAGAATCCAGGAACTCGAACGGGAGATTGCCCGCCTTCTCGAAGAAGTCGCCGCCCTTCGCAGGAAAAACGAGGAACTCGTCAAGGAACTGGAAGAGTGGAAGCGGGGGCACCGCTACCGGCCTCGGCGATACTCGTCCCGGCCGGAGGCGCGGGACCCGTCGATCGAGCGCAAACGTCCCGGACGGAAGCCGGGACATCCCGGGGCGTTCCGTCCGGTCCCGGAAACCTCCGATCGAACCGACGACCGCACCCTGACGCTCTGCCCCGACTGCCAGACGCCGATGGACGACACGGGCAAGGTCGAGGAGGTCGTGGTGGAGGACATCATCCCGGCCCGCAAGGAGGTGGTGAGGTACCTCTGCCACGTCTACGATTGTCCGAAATGCAGGCGAAGACAAAAGGCGCGGCCACCCGCGGAGTTGGGACCTCAGCCCAAGACGGGCATGGGCGTGCAGTCGATGGTGGTGAGCCTTCGGCACGAGTTTCACATGCCGTTCCATGCCATCACCCGCTGGTTCGCCCGGCACGCCGACATCAAGCTGACGCCCGGGGGCGTGGCGCAGATGGTGGCGCGGCTGGGCAAGCGGAGCCTTCCGGCCATTCGGGAGATCGAGGCTCACATCCGGAAGTCTCCGTTTGTGCACATCGACGAGACGGGATGGCACGAGGACGGGGACCTCATGTGGACGTGGCTGGCGGCTACTCCGGAAGCCTCGCTTTTCCGAATCGAAGGGACCCGGGGGCGGGTGGTGGTCTTTGCCATCTTGGGGGAGGACTTCTGCGGCTTCGTGATAAGCGATTTCCTGTCGGTTTATACGGGCGACGACCCGTGGTGGCACCAGTTCTGCTGGGCGCATCTCATCCGGGAAAGCAAAAAGGTCGCCGAGATATCGCCCGGCCGTGCGACGACCCGGTTCCGCGACCGGCTGACCGGCATTTATCAGAAGGGACTCCTCGCGGCAGGGGCCAAACCATGCGAGGAGCCGCGCCAAGGCCCGAGGCACGGCGTGCGCGTGGCGCTTGGCCGTCTCGTGGCCGACGAGAAGCTGGGGAGGCATCGGGACGTCGCCCGGTTGCAGGAACGGGTGGACATTCACTTCAACGGACTGCTTCACTTTCTGGACGAGCCCGGACTCCCGGCCGACAACAACCGCGCCGAGCGGGACCTGCGGCCACTGGTGGTGCTCCGAAAGATGGCCGGCGGTACCCGTTCCCCAGCGGGAAGCAAGACCATCGAGACGTGGGAGAGCATCTGCCGCACCCTCGACAAACAAGGGATGCCTCTCAATACCTGGCTCCCGGCGATGCAGTCCGCCTATCATTCCGGTTCCTCACCCCCGTCCGTCTTCAGCAGCCACTAAACAGGTACGAACTATCCCCTTCGGCATCCCTTCTATTCTTGTTCATCCAAAGCTTCTCTAGCATTCATTAGCAGATTGACGATCTGGCTTGCGCTAGTTCCATCACCATACAACGGAAGTATCTCTTTAGTTCCGAGCGAAGATCGAGGGAGGCGGGGTGCCGAGGTGATATGATGACTGCATCTGCCGAATATATGGCGCGAGGGGGATGTCTTGCTTCCTGAGCGTCCGGTAAATACTCGCCCATGTCGAGACGGTGTCGCTTCCGCGCGGCGAACGTGTGCCGCCGGATATCTTTCTCGTCAAGACGAGCGACCGGATTTCCCGCTCGGCATGATTGTTGTCCGCGGGCAGATCGGGGTAGTCCAGGAAGGCGAGCAAGGCGTGAAACTCCAGGTCGATCCGCCGTTGCAACCGCGCGACCTCCGGGTGCCGACTCAGGCGTCTGTCTGCAGCCAAGATCCCCAATGCCACACGCACTCCGTGCTTCATCCCTTCGTCTTGGGTCGCCTGCGCCACAAGCGCCCTGCGATAGATGGCGACGAGACGGTCCCTGAACTCTTCCGTCCTCGGCCTCGGATCCACCTCGGCCACCCTCTTGGCCTCCCGGATCAGGTGCGCCCAGCAAAACTGGTGCGCCCTCGTCACGTCCTCCGTGTACACCCCCAAAAAGTCGCTCACCACGTGTCCCATGTACGACCCGCCCAAGAGGGCGTCCACCTCCGCCCGGCTTCGCGTCGGGGCGATCAAGAACCTTGTGGCCGTCGGGGTCGCGGCCACCCATCCCCAACGCGGCAACCCGTCCTCGGGCCACCCCGTTTCGTCCAGGTGCGCAAACGGCGACGAACGAATCTCCGCCTCTATCTCCGCCACTCCCGGCCTGCTTCGCTCCGCAAGACGGGCAACCATCTAAGCCACCCCGGAAGGAGTTATGCGCATCCCCACGTGGGTCTCGAAATAATCCGAGATCGCCTCCCACGTCATATAGAACTCGGTGCGCAGACTCACAGCAAGCCTCTGGACGCCCATACCCGTCTTGGGCTGCTTGCCCAACTCCGCCGGTGGCGTCGCCTTCACCGTGCGGTGACAGCACGGACACTCGAAGGTGTGAAGAACGTACTCCACCACCTCGACACGAGATGGAATGATGTCCTCGACCCTGACGGTTTCCGCTTCCCCCGTGTCGCTCATCATCACACAGCAGTCGGGGCACAGATCCAACACCCGATGCTCGGTGCGGTCCACGTGATCGGGAGCTTTCCTCCCGGCGCCCGTATGCCCATTTTTCCGACCGGGGCGCTTCCTTTCGCTGTCGGGTTTCCGCTCCGGGCGGGACGAGAATCGACGCTTGCGGACCCGGAACCCCCGCTTCCACTCGTCGAGTTCTTTGCGCAGCTTGGCAACCTCTTTGAGGAGAGCCCTGACTTCGGCACGGAGAGTGGCATTCTCCTGTTCGAGTTCCTGAATTCGTTTGTCTTTGTCGTTCGTCTCGCTCATCGCGGTGCGACGCATACCACGGCCAGAGCGATGCGCAAGTTTCTTGCAGGAGGTGGTAATTGTCAGCCATTCACGCTCCGAAGCCCGGCCGTCCAGAGAGAACTAAAGAGATACCAGGGGACTACTCGGCCAAATTCGTAATAAACCGGAACAAGTACAACCGCGCCGAGTCCGACCCTTACCCAGTGAACACGTGCACCTTCAAACCGGACTACCTCAACATCACCGCAAAACCCCCTCCGGCGGGGGACGGGAAGGTAAGAGACCTCATCAAAAACGAAGCGCCCCCGTTCCCGAGGG
>JACRCP010000353.1 GCA_016218965.1 Deltaproteobacteria bacterium
CGGGCATCCTCCTGGCTCCTGGTCAAGGTGTGTAGACAACATCCTTGTACCAAGAGCTGGCGATGCCCTCGATTTTATCTACGAACGCTCAGAAATGACCTTCGGCGGGTTTACCCACACTATTTCCAGAAGAACCTTTTTCTTTGCCCTGCTCCTGCCTTCTGCCTTCTGCCTCCTGGCTTTCTGTTCGTGCGGCGGCTCCGACGACCCCCAGCAGGTGGTACGCAAGCTCCGGATCCTCGGTGTCCGCGCCGACTCGCCCGAGGTGACCGCCGAGTTCCGCGAAAACGGCATCCCGCTCATCAAGCCCGGCGCGGTAAAGCTTGAGGCGCTTGTCGCGGACCCCAAGGGAAACGGCAGGCCCGTCGATGTGTACTGGGCGGCGTGCGGTATCATAGCGACCGAGATCGCGGGCAACTTCGACTGCGACGGCGAAAACGGCCTCGCCCTCGAACACTCCACATTCCGGCCGTTGTCGTACTTCGCCTGGCTTTCCGAGAAGTACCCCGAGTTCGACCCGGCGCTTGTTGAAGAAAGCGGTGTCACGACCACCTTGAGTGCCGGCTACCCCGTGTTCACGTGGCTTCGGGCGTCCGCGGGCGACGAGACACAGGTTGCCTTGAAAAGGATCACGTTTATTGAAACCGATGCGCGCAACACGAACCCGGAGTTCGACGGGATCGACGTCCTTGTGCCGGCGGAAGCCGGCGTGGACGACGTGGTGGTCGTGGACGAAACGCCGTACGCCCGCGTGCCGTTCGGTCCCGGCGTCGCCTTCAAGGCCGACCGCGAGTTCCCGTTCATGCCCGCTGTGAACCCCGCCTCGTACGAACAGTACGTGGACGGACTGAGCGGCGAGACGAAGACCGAGGAGCCGATTGTGATGTGGTACTCGTCGGACGGGGAATTCGGGAACTTGATGTCGGGCAAGAACTACCCCGACAACACGTGGCGCTCGCCCAAACTCGAAAAAGACGAACAAGAGCGGCGCGTCGATTTCTGGTTCGTGCTCCTGGACCTCCGCGGCGGGATCGACTGGGTCGAAACAAAAGGCGTCCGGGTGGTGCGATGAGGAAGACATGAGGCGTTTTGGAGTGCGGTAGCTTGCGCAGTCCAAATAGACCCTCGATGGAGAAGAAGAAATGCCCCCCGTGAAGATCCGCTGGACACCCGAGCTGCTGAGGAAGGTCGGCGTTGTGCAGCCCTCAGCCTTCAGCCTTCAGCCTTCAGCCTTCTCGCGCCGTCGCTTCCTCGGCGGTGCTGTGATTCTCGTCTGCGCCGCCCCGGTGTACCGCCTGGTTACCGGGTGCGCAGGGTCCGGGGCGACGGATGCCGGTGCGGCGGTTGACGCGGCCGTGATCCCCGATTCGGGCTCGGACGCGGCCGTGACTCTCGATTCGGGGACCGACGCCGGATCACAGCCGCCGCAGGTCATCGACGGCTGGGAGGTTCCCGCGGGGACGACGCTTCCGGCAGAGGAGTTCGCCGTCCTGGCGGCGCTCTTCGACGCCCTCATACCCGGCGACGATGCCTCGCCCGGCGCCACGCAGTGCCACGCGGCGTGGTATCTGGATCAGCTTCTGGGTGCGTTCAACGTCAATCCGCCCCGGATCTACGCCGGCGGCCCCTACTCCGGCCGCCACGGGGGCTTGAACAACTTCAAGGACTTCATCCCGTTGAGCCGCGTCGAAACGATCCGGTGGCGGACGTACATCGAAGGCAGCAACGGGATCCCCGAACGCGAGTTCAACGGCCCGGTAAAGGGACTTCGCGCGAAGTACGAGGAGATCTTTGACGCCCTGACCAAGGCCGCAAAGCAGGCGTTCAAGCAAAAGTTCACGATCTGCACGCTCGACCAGCGGCGGGAGGTTCTCACGAACTTCGATCAGGACCGCCGGCAGATGGGCTACGGTCACGCCGTCGAGGGTACATACGGCGACCCGGTCTACGGCGGGAACTTCGAGATGAAGGGCTGGAAGGTCATAGACTACGAGGGCGACCGCCAGCCGAAGGGCTTCACGCCAAGGCAACTCCTCTATCCGGAAGAAGGATAGTCGTCATGGCGACGCAGATGTTTGATGCGATTGTCGTGGGCTCGGGGGCGGGCGGCGGCGTGGCCGCGTATGTCCTTGCGGCCAACGGCTGGAAGGTCGCGCTCCTCGAGAAGGGGCGCAACCCGTTTCCCACTTTGGGGGCGAAGCGCCTGCGCGGGAACCTCTACGGAAACGATGAGATCAAGGGCGAGCGCTACTTCACCTTTCATGACCCGCTCATCGAACCGCGAGTATTCAAGATTAACGACATGACCGACTACGAGGTCGGCGAGATTCAGGGCTTGGGAGTCGGCGTGGGCGGCGGGACTGTCCAGTACGACGGGGACCACCCGCGCCTTCAGCGGTACGACTTCGGGCTCAAGACCTACTTCGGCGAGGTCCCCGGCGCCGACGTCGTGGACTGGCCCATCGAATACAAGGACGTCGAACCGTACTTCGACGAGGTCGAGCGGATCATCGGCGTGCAGGGCGAGGCGGGCGCCAACCCGTTTGAGGAACCGCGAAAACCCTACCCGATGCCGCCGGGGGCGCAGTCAAAGGCCGAAAACGTGCTGGCGAATGGGGCGCGTTCGCTGGGCCTGCACCCGCATCCCATGCCGATCGCGGTCAACTCGATCTTCTACCGGGGGCGCCCGGCCTGCGCCAACTGCGGTTTCTGCGCATGGGGATGCGTGATCAATGCCAAGGGATCAACCGCCGTCACCGTCATCCGCGACGCGCTCCTCACCGGGAACCTCACGCTCATCCCCGATGCGTGCGTAATCCGCGTGGACACCGAGCCGTCGGGCGGCGCAGCCTCGGGCGTGTCGTACATCGACGGCGAGGGGAAGATACAGTCGATCACGGGCAGACACGTCGTGGTTGCCTGCAACGCGCTCGAGACGCCGAGGCTTCTGCTCGAATCTGCAAACAACGCACACCCGAAGGGTCTCGGCAACGGGAACGACCTGGTCGGCCGGTATCTGACATTCCATGTGGTCTTCAGCGTCATCGCGCTTTTCGACTTCGAGATCCGCTCGTACCGAGGCCGCGTCATCAAACAGGCGATGGCCGACTGGACGACGCCCGAGGGGGCCGTCGGCGGCATCCGCGGGGGCTACACCGAGCTTGGCGGCCAGATCCATCCCGTCGAGTTTGGCAAGGGCCTGCCGTGGGACCTGCACAAGGACATGATGGTCGACGGCCGGTGGCGCCGAAGAATTGCGTCGGTGAGCATGATGGGGGAGGACGTGCCGCAGTACGGCAATCGCGTCGAACTCGACCCGGCGGTGAAGGACGTCTACGGCAGGCCGGTGATCCGGGTAACGTACAGATACCACGAGCACGACAAGTCGATGATCACGACCTACATGCCGAAGATGGAGGAGGTGGCGCTAGCCGCCGGAGCGGTGACCACGATGCGCATTGACATGTCCGAGCACTACGGCGTGCCGGACACGAAGCACCTTTTGGGGACGACGCGGATGGGCGACGACCCGGCGAAGTCCGTCTGCAACAAGTGGGGCCGGCTTCACGAGGCCGAGAACGTCTGGATTGCCGACGGCTCGACCTGGCCCACGTCGGCGGCGTTCAACCCGGTGAACACGCAGCAGGCGCTCGCGTACATGACCGCCGCGTACATGGTAAGCCCCGGCGACCCGCTCGCCGCGATCAAGGCGGTGAGATGATTTTCGAGTGTCTTGGAGTGCGGTGGCTTGACACCGCTTTTGCCTTGAGGGCAGCTTGCTGCCCGAGACGCGCGGGCGAGCAAGCTCGCCCGACGAAAGCGCAAGCAAGCCTGCGCAGTCCAAAGAGGACAGGTCATGAAGAAACACAGACTCTTTGCCTCCGCCATCGTCTCCGTCCTCGCCGCCGCCGGGATCGTCCTCGCAGGGGAATGGGAAACGACCCTTGGCGTCGGGACCGACCTCGAAGCCGAGGCGAGGTGCCTGTCGTGTCACGTCGCAATCAAGGACCGGTGGGATCTCCCTTCGACACACAAGCTCATCCTGGACTGCACCGTCTGTCATGTTGCGACCGCGGCCTCCGGGAACGGGCATACGTCGGCCAGGGCATGCGCCGACTGCCACAGCGAGCGGGCCCACCCTTCCTCGGGCTCCGCCTGCGCGACCTGCCACGACCCGCACGGAAGCGCGAACGCATTTCTCATGCGCGACACCGTCGCCGGGAAGGAGGTCTTTCTTTCCAAGCCCGAAGGGAAGTCGGGCAGCGGGCTCGCGCGGGGGGACGGCGCCGGGATCTGCGAGGTCTGCCACACAGCCACGGCGTACTACAACGCGTCGGGGACCGGGGGAGCGCACGACACCGCCTGGTGCGTCAAATGCCACAGCCACCAAGAGGGGTTTGTCAAGGCGGCGGAATAGCGCGGGTGCGTTGCATGAACCCGGGTTCGGATTCAAGGTCGACGTGGCGCCGGCGCAGGGGGCCGCCCGTCTTGCTCCCCGGCCGCGCCTTCACGTCGTTTTCGGATGCGTCGTTGTGTGGGGGCGCCTGTGCAGGCGCCCGGAGGTCGCCCGAAAACGCCGCTCCGGCACAACCAGGTCGCGTCCGGGCGGCAGATGACCCGGGTCTGTGCAACGCACCCGAATAGCGCGCTACGTCGAGCCGCTGATATTGGCCAGGAATTCCTCGGTCTCCTCGACCTCGGTCTCGACCACGCGGGCCTTTCTGTCGAGGTCCTCGGCGACGTCCTTGATGCGTTCGCCTATGTCGGCCTCCTTCTCGCGCAGGATCTTGTTGAGCCAGCGCCGTTTCATCACGAGCGGTATGATCACGGCCACGCACACCAGCGCCAGGTAGATGTACTCGGAGTGGTGCCAGGGATACAGCACCCACCCCAAAAGCAGCGTGATGACCACGGCGCCCGCGATCGAGAGCGTGTTGAAGTTGCACGCCCTGCGCGCCTCGGCGAGCTCACGCACAAGGTACTCCGTGTTGTAGGTCTTCTCGTGCCGGAGGCGTTCGAGCTTGGTGCGGAGCTTCTCGAGCTCGGTCTCGACGTGCCTCATCACCTCGCCCACGGGACCGGAGAACCCGCAGGAGCGGCACGTCCCGTTTTCGCGGCCGAAGCGAAGTTCCTTGGCCCCGCAGAGGGGGCAGCGGATGGCGGCGATGGTTGCCCGTTCACCCATGACGGACGCACGATAGGCGGAAAGGCCCGAAAATTCAAGCCGCTGATTCCCCTTGCCGCGTGCGGTGCGGGCGGTATAATCCGGAAACCGCGGAAGGACCTCAACTTCACGGAGACCGCCGCCGCATGAAAAAAAACTTCGTCCTCGACACGAACGTCCTGCTCCACGACCCCCGATCGATCCACAACTTCGCAGACAACAACGTCATCATCCCCATTTATGCGATCGAGGAGATCGACACCTTCAAAAAGGACCTCTCGGAGCTGGGTCGCAACGCCCGCTTGGTGGCCAGGATCCTCGACGAGTTCCGCGAGCAGGGCAAGCTCTCCGAAGGGGTCGGGCTCCCGGGCGGAGGGATGCTCCGGATCATCGTGTCGGCCAACGCGGGCAGCATCCCGGCGAGCGGGAAGAACAAGCACCTGGTGGACAACAAGATTCTGGGCGTGGCGCTTGAGGTCATGAAGGCAAGCCAGGACAGCCCCACCATCTTCGTTACGCAGGACACGAACCTCAGGATCCGGGCCGACGCGCTGGGTCTCACGGCGGTCAACTACCGTCCGGATTCCAAGAATATCGAGGAGCTGTATTCGGGCTTTTCCGAACTGGCCGCATCGCCGTCGGACATTGACGCCTTCTACGAAAACGGGGCCGTGCCCCTTCCCGAAAACGTCGAGTTTTTTCCGAACCAGTTCATTGTCCTCCGAAACGGCCCCACCGGCCAGCACTCGGCGCTCGGCCGGGTGGACATCGAGGCGCACAAGGTCCGCTCGCTCATCAAGATCCCAAAGGAGGGCGTCTGGGGGATCAAACCCCGCAACAAGGAACAGTCGTTCGCCCTCGAGCTCCTGATGGACGACGGGGTCCAGCTCGTCACCCTGGTCGGCATGGCGGGGACCGGGAAGACCCTGCTGGCGCTTGCGGTGGGGCTTCACAAGGTCGCCGACGAGAACCGCTACGTCAAGCTGCTGGTCTCGCGGCCGATCTTCCCGCTGGGGCGCGACATCGGCTACCTTCCCGGCGAGGTCGAGGAGAAACTCAACCCCTGGATGAAGCCCATCTTCGACAACGTCGAGTACATCATGGGGATTACCAAGGCCGACCGGCGCCGCACGCGGGGCTACAAGGAGCTCGAGGACATGGGGCTCATGGAGATCGAACCCCTGACCTACATCCGGGGGCGGTCGCTCCCCAAGCAGTTCATAGTCGTGGACGAGGCGCAGAACCTCACGCCCCACGAGGTGAAGACCATCATCACTCGGGCGGGGGAGGGCACCAAGATCGTCTTGACCGGCGATCCCTACCAGATAGACAACCCGTATGTTGACTCGTCAAACAACGGCCTCGTCCATATCGTCAACCGGTTCGCGCCGGAGGCGATTGCGGGCCACGTGACGCTCACAAAAGGCGAACGCTCGCACCTCGCCGAGCTCGCCGCCAACCGCCTGTGACAAGGGGGTCTACATGCCTTCATCGCGCTGGGACCTGTTTCACGACCTGATGACGCTCCGCGACCGGATCAACCAGTTGTTCGACGACAGCATGATGCGCGGGAGGTCCCTCCCGATGGAACTGTACTCGGCCGGGACCTGGTCGCCGCCCGTGGACGCCTGGGAGAACGAAAAGGAGATCGTGCTCACTGCCGAGGTCCCGGGCGTGGATGTCAAGGAAATCGATCTCCGCGTGGAAGGGGACAGCCTTTCCTTCAAAGGGGTCCGCGAGGTCGACCCCGGGCTTGGCCAGGGGACATTCCATCGGATGGAGCGCTCGTACGGCGCCTTTTTCAAGTCCTTTGTCCTTCCGGATTCGGTGGATGCCAAGGGCATCACCGCCGCCTGCAACGCCGGCGTGCTCCGCGTGCGCCTGCCCAAACGGAAGGCGGGAAAAGGGAGGACAATCGAGGTCAAGTGATCGGGGCACGGGGTGACGGGCCATGCCGGGACGCGACTACTACGAAATCCTCGGGGTTGCCAGGGGGGTCTCGGACCGCGACCTCAAGAGCGCCTACCGCCGGTTGGCACGCAAACACCACCCCGACGTGAACCCCGGCGACAAGTCCGCCGAGGAGAAGTTCAAGGAGGTTTCGGAGGCCTACGGGGTCCTTTCGGACCCCGAAAAGCGCAAGCTCTACGACCAATTCGGCCGCGCCGCGTTCGAACAGGGTCCCCCGCCGCCGCGGGGGGGCCGGGGCGGTCCCGGCGGTTTCCGGTGGCAGTGGTCCGGTCCGGGCGGGGAGGGCGGCCAGGGGATTCCCAATCTCAACGACCTCTTCAGCGACCTCTTTGCGGGACGCGGCGGATTTGGAGGCGCGCAGGTCTTTGACGACGCGGCCCCGGGCGAGGGGCAGGACATCATCCATCGGGTGGAGATCCCGCTTCGGGAAGCCGTCCTGGGAACAACTCTTGATCTCAACGTCACCCGTCCGGTGCCGTGCCGGACCTGCGGGGGAACGGGTTTTTCGGGGGGGCGCGGCGGCCGCTGCGAGGCGTGCGGCGGGACCGGCCAGCGGCGTCCACGCAAGCGCGGCTTCTTCGCCCAGCCGTGCGAGGCCTGCGGCGGGACCGGGCGCATTCCCGGGAACCCCTGCCGCGCCTGCCGCGGCTCGGGGCTCGAGGAGTCCGCCGAACGCCTTTCGGTGAAGGTGCCCGCGGGCGTCGACACGGGCTCAAAGCTCCGGGTGGCCGGCAAAGGCTATTTCGGCGAGCGCGGGGGACCCGCGGGCGACCTGTTTCTGGACATCACCGTCAGGCCAGACCCGGTGTTCGCGCGCGACGGCAGGAACTTGAGAAGGGACATTGACGTGCCGTTTTACGTGGCCGTGCTCGGCGGACGTGTGGACGTCGAAACGATCGACGGGCAGGTCACGCTCACCATCCCCGCAGGAACGCAGGGCGGCCAGGTGCTCCGCCTCGCCGGCAAAGGCGTCCCGCGCCCCGGCAGCGGTCCCAAAGACCGCGGCGACCTCCTGGTCCGCGTGAATCTCACCGTCCCCAAAAACCTCCCCCGCCGCGCCCGGGAGCTCCTGGAAGAGCTGGCAAAAGAGGTCAAGTAGGGGATGCGTGTGCGACGTTTGCGAAAGTCTTGGAGTGCGGTGGCTTGGCACCGCCTTGGACGGGGCGGCTTGACGCCCCGACAATGCCGTCTCCGACAGCCGAAGTTGCGGTCCCGTTCCCGCTCAAGCCCTCGAACTGACGCGAAAAGACCGCGCTCCCCCGCGCGACCGCCCCGCAAATCACGCGAAAAAGCCCAATTCCGACGTGCAGTTACCGGGCAAGCGACGCGCGACAACCCGGCACCCGACGCGCAGCAAACGCATCAGCTATCAGCAGAAACGAATTTGGAATCTGGAGTTCGGGCGCGGTGGCCGAAGCCCGCCGCGGGCGGCACAACGGGTAGCCACGGGGCGTAAGCCCGTGGATCGGTCCAACAAACACGTCAAAAGCCCCCGCACGGGGGCGACACACCGCCACGACGCCAAAAAAGCCGGAGACAAACACGCGAGGTTGTGATAGGATGCATCCGACGTTCAAACGGAAGGCCACGGAGGGGCCAAGGGCGGCATGCAAACCGAGCGCAGAAAGGCCGGACGCTTCGAACTCGTGACGCCTTCAGCCTTCAGCCTTCAGCGTTCAGCCTTTTCCGCCACCCCGTTCCATCCGGGCGAGCAGGTCAAGGTCCGGTGGACGTTTGCGGGCCAGAAGCAAGAATGCCTTGCTACCGCCCAAGTCGTCTGGCGGCGAGAGGACAAGCCGGCCGCCGGCATGGGGGTCAGGTTCATCGAGGTTCCTCCGGCGACCGAAGAGGCGTTGAGGAGGATGGACGGCGCGGAGGGTGAGCGAATATGTGTCAACTGACAGTGTCCGACGTGCGCCGGGATAAACCGGCGTGGAGAAGAGGATGAGAGAGCCTTACATCGAAGGGTTGGCAGCCCACGGTGGCCCCGAGTCATGCGTTGACTCTCGTGAGTGAGTCGGCGAAGCGTTGACAGGGGAACGAACAGGCAGGGTATTGAGCCCCGAAATCACGACTACAGGATGCCGATGCGGTGTCGGAAGCGGAAGGCAACACGGGATGGGAGCGGCAAAGGCCAGGTTCCCGGCCGGTCCTGCGGGGTCGAAGGCCCCTTGCATGTGCGGA
>JACRCP010000354.1 GCA_016218965.1 Deltaproteobacteria bacterium
CTGCCGTCGTCGAACCATGCGCGGCGGTACCACCGGCCGTCCCAGGCGTGCTCCTCGATCCGGCCCTCAAGCTCCCCCGCCGCCGCCAGGCAGCGCGTCGCGAACGCCTCGTCCCCGCGCCGGGAGGCCAGGGCCGAAAACTGCGACAGCACCTCGTGCAGAAAGAACCCCAACCACACGCTTTCGCCCTTCCCGAGATGGCCGACCCGGTTCATGCCGTCGTTCCAATCCCCGCCGCCCATGAGCGGCAATCCGTGGGCACCGAACTTCAAACCGTTTTCGATGGCCCGCGTGCAGTGCTCGTAGAGGGTCCCGGTCTGGTCGGAGCGGCCCGGCAGGTCGTAGTAGCTCTCCTCGCGGTCATTGAGCGCCCGGCCCGCAAGATAGGGGACCTGTTCGCCGAGCACGCCCGTGTCGCCCGTGAAGGCCACGTACCGGCAGGCGGCGTACGGCAGCCACAGGTAGTCGTCAGAGCATCTCGTGCGGACGCCGCGCCCGCCCGGCGGGTGCCACCAGTGCTGCACGTCCCCCTCGACAAACTGCCGGCCGGCGCAGCGCAGGAGATGCTGCCGGCACGCGTCGGGCGCCTCGTGGAGCATGGCCACGCCGTCCTGAAGCTGATCGCGGAAGCCGTAGGCCCCGCCGGACTGGTAAAATCCGCTCCGGCCCCATATCCGGCCGGAGAGCACCTGGTACGGCAGCCAGCCGTTCATCAGCACGTTCATGGCGGCGTCCGGGGTCTCGGCGTAGAGCACGCCGAGCTTGTCGTTCCAGAACTTCCAGACCTCCGTAAGAGCGACGCGTGCGGCTACGACACCCCGGTGGTTCTGGACGAGATCGGCGGCCTCCGAGGCGCCGTCCCCCGCGCCGAGGATGAAGACAACCTCCCGCTCAGTCCCCGCGTCGAGTTCCACCCGAAACTGCATCGCCGCACAAGGGTCCAGACCGGGACCCAGCCGGCCGCTCAGCGTGCGCAGGCGCATCGCGGCAGGGCTCGATGGATCGCCGTTGCGTCCGAGAAACTCGGCGCGATCTCCTGTGACGCTTCGCTGAATCTCGCTGCAGTCGAAGAAGGCGACCGCGTTGGGGAACTCTCCGTTGAAGTTGTTGCGGGCGAAGATCGCGCCCGTGAGCGGATCGAGCTCGGTCACGACGTGCATTGCATGCCGGGACCGCAGGTCGCCGAGCACGAGGTCGGCCGACGCGAAGACGCTCAAGGTGCGGCTGCGTGCGCCGCGGTTCCTGATCTTCAGCGCCAGGAACTTCACCGGCGCGTCAACCGCCACGAACGTCGTCAGCACCGACTCGAGCCCGTCCTCGGCGTGCTCGAAGATGCTGTACCCGAAGCCGTGCCGGCACGCGTACCCGGCGCCGCCGGCGCGCGGCCAGGGCATCGGGCTGAAGAACCGGCCGCCCGGCTCGTCGCGGATGAAGATGACCTCGCCGCTCGGATCGCTGACGGCGTCGTTGCTCCAGGGAGTGAGCCTGTAGAGCTGGGCGTTGTGAAACCACGTATAGGCGCTGCCGCTCTCGCTCACCACCGTGCCGAGCCGCGGGTTGGCGATGACGTTCACCCACGGTGCCGGGGTGTGAACGCCCGGCGGGAGGTCGATGATGTATTCGCGCCCGTCCCGCGTGAACCCGCCGGTGCCGTTGGAGAAGACCAGGTCGTCCCGCGGGAACGCCGGCGCCGCGACCACGTCCGGGGGCGGCGCCTGGCGGGCCGGGGCCAGCATCGACGTCCGCGACGGAACAGCCTCCCGCCGCCAGCGGTCGAGCTGTTGATCCAAAGGACCGTCGGCATCGCGGATGACGACCCGCGCGACGGCCTGCAAAAGCACGCGGTCCTCCTCGGGGAAGTCCTCGACGTGACGCACGAATACGCCCCCGGGTCTGTCCAGAAGCTGCGCCTCGGTGCCGGCGGCTATGAGCTCGAGGATCCGGTCGTTGAGCACCCGCCGGTAGCCGGAGGCGTCCTCGTTCCAGATCACGAGGTCACAAATCAGGCCCCGCATCCGCCAGTAGGCGTGCGCCCCGAGCATGTCGCGCACCAGTTGCAGGTTGTCGGCGTCGCCCACGCGGAGCAGCACAATCGGGAGGTCCCCCGAGATCGCGTGGCCCCACAACCCGGACTGGCCCTTTCGGTTGCGCCGCAGGATGCTGCCGGGGGCGCGGTAGGCGCCGGCGGGGAATATCACCGCCGACGCGAGCTGCCCGTAGCGCCGGGCCTCGGCTTCGCTGGCGCCCAGGTGTCCCAAAATGGCCTGGCTGTGGGTCGCGTTGACTTCGAACACACGGTCGGCCATCCGGTGATCCTGGTATTTCGACATCAGGGCAATTGCGGCCTCGCGAGTCGGCGCCGCGCCGATTATGAGGTCGATCTGCGCGCTGCCGTCGACCGCAAGATCCACCGCGCGCCTGATTGCGACGCAGGGGTCAAGCACCGGCCCCGCCGTTCCGGAAAGCGGGCCCCAGCCGTCGAGCGCGGCGGGTTGGCGCGCGCTTCGGCCCCTGCCGACGAAGCGCGCCCTGTCCGTCTCGTAGCTGCACGGACCCGCCTCGCCGCCGGCCGCCAGCATCATGCAAAACATCCACGGCGGCCGGTCCTCCATCGAGCGCGGGCGCCGCGTGGTCAGGATGGCGCAGTGATCCGGCGCAAGCTCAGTTTGCACAAAAAGGTTGCTGAATGCCCGGTGCAGCTCGTCGTTGACTGCGGGCGCCAGCACGACCTCGGCGTAACCCGTGACCAGGAGCGACCGGGCGGCCGCGGACCGGTTGGTGAGCCTCGTGCGGCGGATCTCGAGGTCGTCCTCGGGCGAGACCGCGATCTGGGTGTGTGTCTCGACCTGATCGTCCTGCCGGCGAAACTCCGCCCGACCCGGCGTGAAAACCGCTTCGTAGTGCCGGCCGGCGCGCAGCGTCGGCTGGAACGAACCGGACCAAGAGCGGCGGGTTTTCGGGTCGCAGATGAAACAGAAGACCCCGAACGACTCGGACGTGGGGTCCTCCCGCCAGCGGGTGATCGCGAGGTCGTTCCAGCGGCTGTACCCGCCGCCGGCGGCCGACACCATGACGTGGTATCGGCCGTTCGAGAGGAGATGCACTTCGGGAATCGGCGTGTTCGGGTTGTTGAACACGCGCATGACCGGTTCCGCCGTCCCGCCAAGGGCCCGGCGTGAGACCCGGGCCTCCCGAACCGGCTGGTGCACGCGCACGTTCGACTTGGGGATGCGCTCGTGCAGCAGCAGGGCGGCCGCATTGAAGCCGGGATTTTTCAGGAACCGGCCCTGCATCCGCGGGCCAAGCACCGCCTGCCCGAGCGCGAGCAGGCTCATGCCCTGGTGGTGGGCCATGAACGCCCGGACGACAGCCTCCCCTTTTCCCGCATCGACGCGGGCGGGCGTGAAGTCGATGGCTTCGTAGAAGCCGTATTGGCCCAGGTATGCCTCTGCGGCCATCCGCCGCAGATTTCCGCAGGCGCGCTGCGGATCGGTCTGCAGGGCCAGGACCGAGGCGTATGGCGAGACCACCACGTCGTCGCCGAGCCCCCGCTGCAGGCCCAGCCCCGGCACCCCGAAGGCGCGGTACTGGTAGGTGCCCTCGGCATCGGTCAGATTGTAGCAGGACTCTGAGATGCCCCAGGGCACCCCCCGATGCCGGCCATACTCCATCTGGCGCGCCACGGCGGCGCGGCAGGTCTGGTCAAGGAGTGTGCCTTCGAAGCCGGGCATTACGAGAAGCGGCATCAGGTACTCGAACATCGAGCCGCTCCAGCTCAGCAGCACTTGTCTGCCGCGCGACGTCGTCAGACGCCGGCCCAGGGCGAACCAATGGTCGAAGGGGATCTCGCCGGAAGCGATGGCCACGTAGCTCGCCAGCCGCGCCTCCGACGCCAGCAGGTCATAAAAGCTGTTGTCGAGCCTGCGTTCCGCAACACGGTACCCGATGGCCAGGAGCTTGCGCCTCCGGTCGTACAGGAACGAGAACTCCGCATTTGTGAGGACCGAGCATCTCTCCGCCAGATCGCCGATCTGGCGGATGCGCGACCAGATGCGCTGTGCGCCGAGGCGAAAGACCCCGGCCAGGCGCCCTTCTCCGTCGATGGCGGGGGTCCCGGCCAGAACGTCGGCCGCCTGTTGAGCGAGGTCGCCGAGTTCCTGAAGGGTGCGCGCCCCGTCAATGCCGGCCGCCAGGCGGTGCGCCTCGCCCTCGAATGGCCAGGCGCCGTCCGCCAGCCACGGCGCCATATCGGTCAGATCCGCCAGGAAGGCCCGCACCTGCCGGTCGAAGGCGTTCGCCCACCAGGCCGCCTCGGGATGCCGTTGCCGGTCGAACGATTCGGCCAGCCGCGCGGCCGCAGCACCGAGCTCTCCCAGCCAGGCCGCGCCGGCCGAAAGGGTCTCGGCCGGGTCGTCCAGCAGTCGGCTGACCGACTCCAGGAGTTCGCTCGGGCCGGCCTGATCGGAGAGCACGCGCAAGGTATCGCGCAGCCCCTCCCGCGCCCCCGCCGGCAGCACAGGACTCGCGGGCAGCTCCAGCAGTCCGCTGCACAGCACCCGCAGGTGCCCGGCAAGATTGCCGCTGTCGACTGTCGAGACGTACAGGGGTTTGAGTGCCCTGCGCGTGAGGGTGTCGTACCAGTTGAAGAAGTGCCCGCGGTGCCGCTCCATCTGCTCCATCGATTCCAACGCCCGGGCGGTCCGGTCGAGCAGTTGGGCGCCGTTCAGGTACCCCAGATCGTGCGCGGCCAGATTGGAAAGGAGCGCGAGTCCCATGTCCGTCGGGCTGGTGCGGTGGGCCACGCGGTGGCCGGGCTGTTCCTGGAAATTGTCGGGGGGAAGCCAGTTGTCCTGTGGCCCGGTGAAGACTTCGAAGTAGCGCCACGTGAGCCTGGCGACGCGGCGCAGGAAGAGCACGTCGCCGTCGCCGAGCCGCGTCGAGTCCGGGCGCAGCGGACGGCTGACCCACCACGCCGCCATCGGCGACGCAAACCACAACAAAAGGACCGGACCCGCCGCAAGACCGGCAAGCGGCGCGCCCGCCGCAAAAAGCGGCACCGCCGCCGCCGCGGCCAGGACCGGGCCGACCCACATGCGCCGGAGCGAGTGACCGATGCCGGCCGGCACCTCGTTCTCTGCCGCCGCGGCGGTCCGCCACTCGAGCATCCGCCGCCGGCTCAAGGCCATCCGCCAGAGCGAGCGCCCGGCCGCATCGAGGGCGACCGCCGCCTCGAAAGGGAGAAACGTCAGCCACAGCCCCGTCCGGGCCAGCCGGCGCGCGGTCGACCGGCCGACGGTCGCAAGATGCAGCGAAACCGGCAGTTTTGGCGGTCGATCCAGGATCTCGGCCACGCCCGGCAGCAGTTCGGGGACAAACAGCAGCGACAGCACCAGAAACGTCCATGGAAGGGGCGCCGGCAGGACGATCCAACCCAGCGTCAGCAGTATCGCGTACGCAGGCGCGACGAGCGCCCGGCGCAGGTTGTCGAAGATCTTCCACCACCCCAGCGCCCTGATCGACGGGTACGTTCGCCGCCCCGCGGCATCGCTGACCCGAAACCCCAGCCACGGGGCGATCTGCCAGTCTCCGCGCATCCAGCGGTGGCGGCGGCCGGCGTCGGTCAGGTATCCCGAGGGCGAGTCCTCAAGAAGCTCCACGTCGCTTAGCTGGCCCGAGCGCGCGTAGCAGGATTCCAAAAGGTCGTGGCTCAAAACCGCGTTGTCGGGGAACCGCCCTTCCAATAAATGGCGGAAGGCGTCCACGTCGTAGATGCCTTTCCCGATGAACGAGGTTTCGGCAAACAGGTCCTGGTACAGGTCCGAGACCACGCGGGTGTACGGGTCGAGGCCGACCTCGCCGGCCAGCAACCGCGAGTAGCGGCTCTGCCGGGCGCTGCGCAGGGAGATGCTGACGCGCGGCTGGAGTATCGCGTAACCGCGCGCCAGGCGCCGGGCGCGCAGGTCCATCACCGGGCGGTTCAGCGGGTGTGCGGCGGCGCCCACCAGCCGCCAGCCGGCCCCCCACGGGAGGTCGGTGTCCGTGTCCAGCGTGATGACGTAGCGGATCGATTGGATCTCCGACACGTCGCCCACGACCCGGCTGAAGCAATCCCGGTCCTCGCCGCACAGGAGCGCGTTGAAGTCCTCGAGCTTGCCCCGCTTGCGCTCGCGGCCCATCCAGCAGCGTTCCCGCGCGTTGTAGAGCCGGGGCCGATGGAAAAGGAAGAACCGTCCGTGGGCACCGTTGCCGTACTTGCCGTTCAGATCCTCGATGCCGCCGGCGGCCTGCGCCAGAAGCGTCTCGTCACCATCGACGCGCTCCCGGCCTGCGTCGACGAAATCGGTCAGGAGTCCGAACCAGAGATTCGGGTCGCGGTTGGCCAGATAACGGAGCTCCAGGCCCTCGATCGTCGCGGCGATGCGCCGGGACCCCGAAAGGAGCGTGGGCACGACCACCATCGTGCGGCACTCGTCCGGGATGCCGTGCTCAAAATCCATTCGGGGCAGGGTTTTGGGCCGCCGGACGATCGCGGAGATCCAGTTGACCGCCGCAACGGCGCACTGGGACGCTGCCAGGGCGGCGCAGAGCGCCAGGACCAGCCACGCGGGATCGGGTGCGTGCCGGGATTGCATGACCAGCCAGGCGGCGGCCGCAACGGTCACCAGCGCGACCGGCCCCAGATAGCCGAGGATCTGCACCCCGCGGAACAGCCGCCGGGAAAACAGCCGGGCGGCCCTGTGTCCGTAAAGTGCCCGCAAAAGATGCGGTTTCCCTTCGTCGACGAGCACGTAGCCCACGTGGGCCTCCGCGATGCCGCCTTTCGCGGCATGGCGCACGGCCGCCAGATTGACCGCCGTCCGGGCCACGACCTCTTCGTCGATGCGCAGCCTCCGCGCCGTCGCCTCGACAACGTGCCGGTACTCGTCGCGGGTCGCAAAGTCCATCCGGCCGTACACCCCGGCCGGCTCGCTTCGCAGTATCCCCTCGGTCGCGCTGTGGGTCTCGACGAACCTGTGCCATTCGGCCGCGTTGACGAAGCGCAGGCTGGCGATGCTGTTCGCCATCGACGCCTGGTCTGTCGCCTGGCTCCGGCTCTCGGCGCGAACGACCTCTTCGATCGTCTGCCCGTGCGCCGCCAGCCGCTGTTCAAGCCAGGCCAGAACAAAGGTCGTGGTCGCCCCGCGCCCCTGGAGGGCCTGCGTGAACTGCGCGACAAACGCCGTCGACAGGGGCGGGTTTTCGCGGACCAGGTCTGCCAGCACGAGGAGCGTGCCCTCATGTTTGTCGCCGGCGGCGTCGAACTGCTGCGCCCACGCCAGCGCCATGTCCCGGTGGGCGCGCTGCCAGCTTATGCTCACGGCGACGCGTCGGAGGTTCTCTATCAGCGAAAGCCGAAGCATGATGGCGACCGACCACAGCTCTCCTAACGTCAGGTGGGTCACCGACTGATATGCGGCGACGTAGCGCGACAGGGCGTCTTCATCCACCCGGCCGTCGACGTGCGAAATCAGCTCCAGGATGAGATCGTAGACGCGGGGCAGGCCCGCCGACCCGCCGCCCGACAGCCGCGGGAGCTGGCGGCTGTAGCCCCGCGGGAAATGCCTCCGCGCGAGGTGTATCTGCTCTTCTATCAGGTAGTGGTTGTCGAGCAGCCACTCGGCGGCGGGCGTCAGACGCCGCCCGTCGGCGTGCGCGGCGGACATCAGATCGTGACACCTGGCGATCACACGCTCCGAGTCGGCCAGGCGTTTCAGGAGCCGGTCGTTGGTGCGGCGACGGCCAAGCGCGTGAGCGCCCGCCAGCGCTTTGGCGTGCATCTCCAGCTGTTCAATGGCGAAGATCGCCCCGCGCAGCGGGACCTCGGTCTCACGGGCCGCATACAAATCCGCGGCCCAGCGCTCGAGATCGGCCGCCGCAAACCGGCCCGGCGTCCCGCCCTGCCCGGGGATTCCACTTTGGACAGGGAGGGTTCGCGGCATCCCGGCTACGCCTTGCGGTTGAGCGCGAGGGCGGCCCGGATGATCCCGACCGCCTCTCCAGGGCTGATTGAGTCGCCGTTGATGACGAGATCGTAGTGGATTGGGTCGTCAATGTCAGCCCCGAAATGGGTCTTGACGAATTCCTTCCGGTCGGCGTCCACGGTGTGAATGCGCTTCTCGGCCTCCTCGGGGGACAACTTGAACTCCCGCACGAAGCTCCCGATGCGCTGAGAAAGCGGCGCGATGAACCGCACCCTGAAGTTGTTGGATGACGGCAGGATGAACGCCCCGGCCCGGCCCAGGATTATCGCGTTGCCGTGCCGGCCGATCGTCCCGATCACCCGGACCAGCGCACGGTGGAACTCGTCCGCGACGATGTTGTCCCTGCCCTCCCAGGATGCGATGATCTCCTCAAGCCACGACCGGCTCTTTTCGTCGAGCGATCTAACGACCGTTTCGCGCACGCCGGCGTCCTCGGCGACGCGTTTGATGATCGAGACGCCGTAGACTGGCATCCCCGTCTCGTCGGAGATCTTCTTGGCCACGGCCCGCCCCATGCTCCCCGCCTGCCTCGACACCGTGATCACCGGCTTGCGCGAGTCCCGTCCCCGCTTCACACCTTCGATCTCCCACTTTTTGCACTGCTCCTCGACGAGCGTCTGGAGCGACTTTGCCTGCGGCTTCATGACGGTCACCTTTCGGTCGGATGCCGGCCCCACCGTTGTCGCGGCGCACGACCGTGGCCAGTCTACGACTTTTTTGAGCCTGCGACTATTAGGAAGTTTCAGGTCACTTCAGCCGGAGCC
Source organism: Deltaproteobacteria bacterium (assembly GCA_016218965.1). GTDB lineage: Bacteria > Myxococcota > SpSt-1050 > SpSt-1050 > JACRCP01 > JACRCP01. The sequence continues at coordinate 8,786 of JACRCP010000354.1, forward strand.
TCTACCGCCAGGACTACTGCGGGTGCGAGTGGAGCCTTGCCGAGAGGCGGGAGGCGCAAGGCGTTTTTTCGATTGAGACTGCCCGCGGGTTTTGGTAAGATGCCATCGCGTTCGTGCTCTTCAGCCGACCGACGCCACTTGACGGGGGGGAATCTCGTGGTTCGACTGTGGGTGGGCAAGACGATGAGCATATGGGAGTCCTGTGGGGACGACTGATTCGATGTGAAGGAGATCGCGGTTCCACATCCAGACGCGGGAGGAGACGATGAGATTCCAAGGTGGAGCGTTTGCAATCCTTTTTGTCCTGGGTCTCCTCTCCCTCGGCTGTGAAGACAAGACGAGATCAACGCTTTCTCGGCCGACCCGCCGGAGTTTTCCCCGGATGGCGACGGCGTGGCCGACACGACCAAGCTCACCGTCGATGCCCAAGCCTCCGTGACCGATACCCACTTCAAAGACAACGCCATGACGTTCTCCGAGAGCGTCTACATCGAGGTCAAGGATTCGGCGGGCGCCCTCGTATCCACTTCCAGCCAGACCCAGCCCCTCGACCGCGCCGGCGCGCTCAAACAGGGCAGCCTCTACGCCCTCAAGACCCCCAAGGTGGTCTATATCTGGAACGGCAAGCTCCCCGACGGCGACTACAACGCCACGGCATCGGCAAAACTCATCGGCACAAAGAACGGGACGCCGTCGCAGCTTGACGTGTCGGACACGAAGACCGCCATGGTGACGGTGCACAAGACCTCGCCACTCATCCTCGGAGTCACTCCGGCCGACGGATCGAGGATCCTGTACACCGACTACATGCAGGCTTCCGTCGATCTCCTTGGTGAGGCGACTTCGGTAAGGCTCAACGGTTTGACGCCCAATGCCCGTCGGGGGAACACGCACCAGTTCTACCACGTTCCTCTCAAGAGGGGGGTCAACACGCTTGCGGTTGAGGCCACAGACGCCAACGGGAGGGTGTGGACCCATACCGTAAAGGTCGAGAGCATCCAGAGGTGTCCCGACGGGTTGGTCAAACCCGAAGAGGGCGGGATCGTGGATGTCATCGACCCCGCAAGCCCCATCAAAGGGGCGACGGCGATCATCTATGTCAATGCCCTTTCGTCCCAGACCAAGGTCGAACTTGTCCCCGCCTACGACTCGGAGGCGTCCTCGAAGGCCGCGGCGATTCCGGTGGGGACGCCAGTGAAGATTGGCCCCGAAAACACCGCGCTGGCGATACCCGCCGACCTCTTTCTCCCATACAGCAAGGACCTCTTTGAAGCGGCCGAGTCCGTGGATGACGAGCTTTGGGTCATGAAGGAGGGGCAAAGCGAACTCGTCGAGGCAAAGGCTTCGGAACTTCCGCAGAGGCCCTCGACGCTCAACGTCACCGTCGACTCGTTCGGGACCTACGTGCCTGTGGTCAAAAGGCAGACGAATCTGGTCTCTTTTAGACTCGCGGGCAGCGGCGAGAGCGTGCCGGGGGAGGGCGGGCAACCGGCCGAGGGCGTCAAGTTCGACAAGCCCATCAAGAGCCTCAAGGCCGACAAAAACGGCAACCTGTTCATCCTTCAAGAGAACAAGCTTCTGCACATGAACCTCAAGACGAGCCTCGTGAGAAAACTCCTCGACTCCAACTCCCCCGGCTGGCAACAGACCAAGGCGGGGGCACTGGCGGTGAACGAGCGGGGGACGAAGCTCTTTGTCGCCTTCAACGGCGGGTTCATCCAATCGTTCGACGTGGTGTCGGACGGGACACCCACAGGGGCGACGGCGCAGGAGAACGGGACGGACGGGTCTCAGGCCCCGGCCGACGGTCTGCACATCCGGGACGTGAGGTTTCTGCTCCCGAACGGGATCGCGGTGTTTGGGGAGGACGAGCTTGTCGTGGTAGACTCTCTTTTGGGGAGGGTCTTTCAGGTGGATTCGAACCAAAGGATACGGACTGTGGCTGGGGCGGGCCTTGTGGGGAAGAACGAGGACTACCCGCACCCTGCGACGGAGGAGAAGCTGACGTTTCCGTCGGACATGGAGGTGGCGGTCATCGGGAAGGCGGCCGCGGGGCCGAACCCGCCGACGAAGGTGCTGCTTTTTGCCGACTCCATAGGGAACCGCGTGAGGGCTGTGAACATCGGCGACTACGAGGCCGAGGTCTTTGGCGAGAAGCTGCCGCCCGGCTACATCACGACGGTTGCCGGAAAGAAGTGCGTGCTCCCCGGCTGGCTCCAGCTTTTCTGCGGCGGCGCGAGCGGCGACGGCGGCCCTGCCAAACAGGGCACCTCAAGACACCGACAAGCGTGAGCTATGACGAGAATTCCGGAGTTGTTTACATCGCCGATACCGGGAACCACAGTATCAGAGTCGTTACGAAAGACGCCAGAATCACGAAGGTGGCCGGTGGAGGTTTGGCGGAAGCCGGGATGGCCAGGGAAAGCCTGGCGACATCCGCGGCATCGGCAACGGTTGCGCGTTACGCCACGTACGGTTCGGGCGTGTCTTTCACGGCGTGGAAGCTCCTGTGGGTGCGCGATGCAGACACGTTGGCCGCGCTTGCAAACGGTATTGTGGTTGATAGCGACACACGCGACGAAATCGGCAAGGAGATTGAGTTCACCGTCGTGCCCGGCTACGATCCGGCGCTCACGATCACGCCATCCTGTCACAAAATGGTATGCGGGCATTCGTCCGAAACGATGCAGGCGTCTGGCGCGTGTCAACTCAAAAGCGTGTCTCCTTCGTTCTGCAAAACGCGGGCCGACAACTACTACTCTTCGTCGACGAACTACAACCTTCGGCAGGACTTGCCGGAAGTGCCGACTTTCAGGTACACGAGGAAATCGCCCGGCACGGACAAATGGAGGATACAGTGGCTGTATGACGCCGCTACCAACACATGGTTGTTCAAAGACATCTATACCACGGCGTATCTGGGCCCGAGCCAGGCGCTTGAAGTCAAAGGAATTGACCTGGGCACGACCCCTTTTCGGATCAAGCCGGGGCGTCAGCGCGGGATGGACGTGTACGGTCTTCCAGACGTGCCAGATGACCCCAGGTGTGGGTCGTTCGAGCAGGAGAACTGCGAACACATTCTTCACGGGAGCAGAAGACACCCGATTGACCACGTCGGCCAGATCTTCACCAGCCAGAGCCAACCCGGTCCCAGCGACATCACTTTCAAATTCCTGGATGTCGAAGGAACCTACGCAACAAGGGCCTACCTGTTCGGCGGGACCGCCAATTTCGAAGGTTTCGTCAAGAGGGCCGTAGACACGGGGTTCAATACCATCAGCCTCCAGATTCGTGTCGGCATAGCCAGGGTGCTGGCGGACGACCAGCATACCGACCTCGTCTACTTCCTTGACCCTTGTGAAACGCCGACGCCCGAGGCGATCGAACAGTACGTCTTTGTGGCGAAGGCTGGTGGGATCGCCAACTTTGACCTTGAGTTCATTACCGCCAGCATCTACCAGATACCAAAGAAGGCGGAGGACTTCCACAATCTTGCCGACCAGTACATCTGGGATTGGTTCCTGTACGGCCGGAACATCCCGTCGAACGCCGAGAAGGTCCATTGTTTCGGGAATAGGCCAAACGCACAACCTGTTGGACGTTGGAAATGAGGAACCCAGAAATGGAATCGGCGCGTTAACGGGCGCCAGGCTCATGAACGGGAACATCAAGCTGACGTATCCGGACGCGATCGTGTCGTACGACGCGGGCAGCGGATTCACTTCGACCGCGGATTACTCGAAAAACAAGGTTTTTGAGGCGGCGGCGGACGATTGTGAGAAACAGGCCGATGCCAGGATATTCAACTACCGTTGCCTGCTGAAGTTCTGGGCCTCGCACGCGCAGACGTGGTCGGACTACGGTGTGCACTTCACCGTCAGTCTGGCCAACGACTACTACGAAATCGTAAACTGGCTTTCCAAACAGCAAGGTGACGACGGCATCTTGTCGGAGATCAAGGGTGCGTGCCCCTCTTGTTCTTGGACCGTTGCGCCCTTCACGGTGACCATGTATCCGGGGCAGATTCCAAAGCTCGGACCTGACCCGACTCCAGGTCAAGCCGAGAAGGAGGTGGGTTTCCTCAGGAGCCTCGATTTCATTGGGACAAACCCGGGGATGGTTGTTGCGTGCGTGGACGACTTGTCGTACGGAAACCACTGCGCGAACGTCACCCGCGTGCCCAACGACGAACTTTTTGGCAGGTTCGGGGAAACAACGAGCCTTTACACTTCGAATTGCCAGTTGTTCGACACTTGTTACTCAATACAGACGCCTGTGCCGGGACCGGGTGGCGATCCCGTCTACAAGACCTTTAAGGAGCAGACCGGCGTAGGTGGCTGTTTCTGCCAAAACGACTTTCTGGCAAACGACGGCACCAAATGCGTCAACTACACGCCAAACGACGTCGAGTTCAACTTGGTTGCCGAGTGTTCGGACAGGGACTGCACGCCCGCCTTTTGCGGGTCGTTCGGCAGAACCAACGAACTGTGCTACGGTGATTGGAACTACTGTCAGGGACCCGGCCGGTCGCTCGACCCGCAGAAGTTGCTCGACCCCCCGTTTGCCTACCTGCACGCGAATCTGAGCTCGGCCTTCTACAACTCCTGGGCTTTGCGGGACAGGCTGTTGCCCAAGCTGAACGAGATTCCCAAATCCCCGCCGGGACCGGACAAGTTCGTACTCATGGGCATCAGCATGCCGTTCTACGAGCTGGGCGTCTACAGCACGTTTTCTTTCACGAAAACCCGCGACCACCAGGAACAGATTGACTACGTCGAGGCGATGATATCCGGTCTCTTCGAGGAATACGATCATGTCGAGTCTTCCGACATCGAACCTTGGGATTTTGCCAGGGTTTGGAACCTTGCCAAGACGGTCTGCAACGGGGAGTGTGAGAGCCGGCGACTGTACGTTCTGAGCGGAATCAAGTCGAACTTCGACGATCTCACATACCTCCCGATGGACAAACGCAACGAGTCGGTCTTCTGCCAGGGCAGTTGCCGTTCCTACTGGCAGAAACCATATGCCGAGTACCTGAAGCTGTTGTTCGGGAACTGAAGGCCATGTCAACCGTTACTGCCGTTGTGGCGCTTGCGCTCGCGCTCACCTCGCAATACCCGGAGGCGGTGTGGCCCGGGTACCGGCATGACTCACGGAACACCGGGAGGAGTGCCTTCAAGGGTCCCGGCAACCCGGCGGAGAAATGGTCAATCGAAGGCGAGTGGTCGGAGTATCTGGCGGTTGACAGGCACGGGAAACTCATCATCCATCGTTCGACCGCGGTTTTCGCATACGACCGGAATGGAAACGTCGCGTGGAAGTTCGCGAATGATGCGGACGGACCCACGATTCGGGCGGACAACCAATGGTATGCGGATGACGGCGATTTCCTTTTTCTGGTGAGCGACAGCGGGCAACTTGTCTGGAAACGGGCCGTCGATGCTGGTAGCTACAGTTTTGCGGGGCCTTCCGTGGGCAAGGATGATTCGGCAATTCTCGTACTGTGGCCGGGCATTGGGTTCCCGGACCACTACTACGTCGTCTCCGTCAACGGCACTGGTGCTACCAACTGGAAGGACAGGTTTGAGGCAAAAATGGGGGGAGTGGCGGTAGGACTGGATGGAACGGTCTATTTTCCCAAGATCGACGGTTCGTCGCTTTTCGCTCTCCACCCTGATACCGGAAAGATCAAGTGGACGTATGAACACTCGGCGACGAATTTCTGGTATCCACCGGTCGTTGGCGATGACGGGTCGGTTTTCCTTTCCACATCTCAAGGGATTCACGTGGTGACACCCGAGGGAAAGCTCAAAAACGTGTTGATGGAGGGGTTCAATACAAGCGTGGCTTCGCTCGGCGCCGACGGCACCATAGTATCCTATGTCTCAAAGGACGACGCGGACGTTGTGGCTGTCTACCCGGACGGCACAGTCAAGTGGGGAATCAAGCTGCTGGAGGGCGATTCCGGATTCTCGGGTGCGCCCGTGGTGGACGCCGAGGGCACGGTGTACCTGTCCGAAAATACGGGCAAGGGGAGTACCGCGGGGTATCTTTGGGCGGTCTCTTCAGATGGCAACCTCAAGTGGACCCGGGTTTTCGGCGGTCCTGGCGGGACCCCGAACACGGAGAGGAGGGTTGGTCCGGCGGTCATCGGCGACTGCAACATGTTGTACTTTTTGTTCGACTACTACAAGTTGTACGCTTTGGGCGAGGCGGGGGACGGCGGTCCGGTGGACTGTGGGTTTCCCGAGTTTGACGGTGGACCTGAGGACTCGATTGATGGCGGTGCTGACGGCGGCAACGACGCAGTTTCGGACAACAGGACGAACGACGCCGAAGACGCAGGCGTTCCTGCCGACGGCAATGGCGCGGATTGGGATTTGGCCGACATCGGAGCGGCCGCTGACGCCCAGGCGGACATCATAAGCGCCCCTGGCTGCGGGTGCGCGCAGGTGGGGGCGTAGAAAACGGGGGAACATGAAGACGGCTTCGGGGCGCGCCCATCAACCCCCGAGCAGTTCCCGGATCGTCCGGATCGTCAGCGGCGCCGAGCCTTCGTAGTGGTTGTTGACTATTAGGAAGTTTCAGGTCACTTCAGCCGGAGCCTCAGCTTCGCGGCCATGTAGACGAGGCCCAAAAGCGATCCTGCCGCCGCGCCGGCGACATAGGCGTAAAGCGACATCCATCGCCTTCCGGCAAACAGCGCACAACCGAGCATAAGCCCCGAAACCAGCACCAAGGTGATGATGCTCTCTTTGCGGGCCTTTTTGAGCACACGTGCACTCGACCGCGGCACAACCGCGTCGCTGGTCATCGAGTCGGCGATCTCGCGGACCTGCGTCTCCCAGAACTCGCGCTCGGAGGCCGTGGTCGCCTGCCCTGTCGTGTTGACATCAACGTGTATGCCGACGAGTGTCCCTGCGGCGGCTGGATTGACCTCTATCGCCGCCACCGCCATCCAGCGGTCCGGCGAAAACCCGCTCAAGAGCGACCCGGCGCGGCTGCCGCGCCTGAATAGTGACCCTTCCGAGCCATCAGGCACGAACCCGAATGATTCGAGCACCTGAGCCGCCTTCGCCCGGGCCTTGGCCTCGCCGCCGTCAAACGTGACAAGTTGTTGAAGTTTCACGCCTTCCGCCTTCGGCTAGTTCGTCGGCTCCCAGACGAACCGCCCCACCTTGTCTATGTAGCCGAGCCTGTCGCCCACGACGACGGCCGCCACGCCGTCGTGGAACTCGCCCGCGGCGTCATACGACGGGGCTATGACCATCTTGCCGGTCTTGTCGATGTAGCCCCATTTTTCGCCCTTCCGGACGGCTGCCAGGCCGTCCATGAACGGTTGGGCGTCGTCGAAAAGGTACTTGATTTGAAGCGCGCCGGTCTTGTCGATGTATCCCCAGGTGTCCTCGACGGCCACGGGCGCAAGCCCCTCCTTGAAATGCAGCGTGTAGTCGTATTGCTGGGGGATCGCCAGCCGTCCGGTCTTGTCGATGTAACCGCAGTCCTCGCCCGTGACGACCGGCGCGAGACCCTCGGAGAAATGAAAGGCGAGATCGTACTGCCCCGGGATGACGACCTTTCCCTTTTTGTCTATGAACCCCCACCACTCGCCCATCTTGACGGCGGCAAGCCCCTCGAAAAACCCTAGGAAATGGTCATCGAACTGCGGTTCTATGGCAAAGCGCCCCGAGCGGTTGACGTAGCCCCACTTGCCGCCCTGCATCGCCGCAGCCAGCCCCTCGGAGAACTGGAACGCCATCTCGAACACCGGCGGGACTGCAAACTCGCCTTTCTTGTCGATGAACCCGAAAAGGTTCCCGGTCGCCGCTACGGCGAGGCCCTCGGTGAACGGGAGCGCGTGGTCGTAGGCCGGTTTGATGGCGAGCCAACCCTTCGTGTCGACGTAACCCCACTTGTCCATGATCATCACTGGGGCCAGCCCCTCGGAGAACTTGAGGGCGCGCTCGAACACGGGTTTGATGACGACATTGCCGGTCTTGTCGGCAAACCCCTGAAGCCCGCCGACGGTGATGACCAGATACGACGGGCCCTCGTCCAACGGGCGCGCCTTCCCGCCGCCGCAGTCACAGCCCGCCGTGAAGGCGGACGTTGCGACAAGCGAAAGGCCCAGCACCGCGGGCGCGAAGAGCTTCATGGCTCAAACGACCTGTTCTCCGGCGGCACGCCGGCGAAGATCATGACCAGGCCCCCCATGATGGCCGCGATCACGATGATGACCGTCACGAGCACGGTTTTCTCCCTCCGAAAAAGCGCGGGGCGTTTCTTTGGCGGCAGGCGCATGAGGCGCATGAGCGCCACCAGCAGCACCGCGCCGGACACCAGCATCCCGAACCCTGCGGCCGACGTCGCGTTCATGCCCGCACCATACCAGCAGACGGGGCGGGGTTCAATTCGGTTCGGGCGGATGTTTCAATTTGCTTGACATGCCGGCGTGGAGACACGATCATTGTGCACCGTTGAACGCCCAAGGAGGCGCCTCAGATGAGAAACGGACTTTTTGTCTTGCTGGCCGCTGCAACGGTCGTACTCGCGTGCGCCCACGCCGGCTGTTCCAAGAGCCCCGCAGCCGCGACCGCCGGCGCCGAGCAGGTGGCGGCCCCGGGCCAGCAGGGGCCGGGCCCGGGCGCAGGGGAGGAGGTCAAGACCTTCGACTTGAACCGCGACAAGAAACCCGACGTGTGGGTCTACTTCCGAAAGGGCCCCGATCCTGCCAAACCCGGCGCCACCAAGGAAACCCATCTCCGAAAGGAGATGGACCTCAACTTCGACGGCAAGATCGACGTCTGGAACTACTTTGACGAGGCGACCGGCGACAAGAACAGGGAGTGTTTCGATCTCGACTTCGACGGGCGGATAGACGAGTGCGCATTCTACGAGAAGACCATACTCGTCCGCAAGGAGCTCGATCTCAATTTCGACGGCCGGCCCGACATGTTCAAGTTTTTCGAAAAGGGCAAGCTCGTCCGCAAGGAGCGCGCCAGCAAGGGGGACGGAAAGGTCGATTACTGGGAGTACTACGAGGGGGAGGAGATCGACCGAATCGGTATCGACACCAACGGCGACGGTCAGGTCGACCTCTGGCAGAAGAAGCAGCAGAAGTAGCTATTTCCTTCCGTTTTTGATCTCGGCCTCGACGCGGCCGTAGGCGTCCTGAAGGCGCACGACGTCATCAAGGTGGGGAGTCGAGGCCTCGAGGACATCGCATGTCTCCTCGGCCTCCATGCGGTGCTTCGACTTGGGCGGTATGTGGTATGAGTCGCCGGGCCTTAGCGTCCGGACGACCATCACGCCGTTCTCCTCGATCTCGAAGTTCATCCGCCCGGAGAGCAGGTGAATGGTTTCGTCCTTGATGTTGTGGAACTGCAGCGAGAGCTTCTGGCCGGCGTCTATGTGAAGAATCTTGCCGACGTACTTTTCGGTGTGCGCCCAGATTAGCTCAAATCCCCAAGGCTTCCCGATCCGCACAGGTTTGAACATCGCGCGCCCTCCCGCCCCCGGGCGGGGCCAACTGTCCCCGAAAACCCGGCAGGTGTCAAGCGCTGGGCGACAGGAGCGACGGGAGGATGATGACGAAGCGGGCGCCGCCGGTGGGGGCGTTTTCGGCCGAGAGCTCGCCGCCGTGGTCGATGACAATCTTCCGGGCGATCGGGAGTCCGAGCCCGGTGCCGTCCTTCTTTGTCGTGAAATACGGGTTGAAGACCTTGTCCAAAAGATCCGCCGGTATCCCCGGCCCTCCGTCCGACACGGTTAGCGCCACGTAGCCGTCCCCGCGCGTCGTGGAGATGCCGATCGCGGCGCGCGAGGCGCCCGCGGCCTCGATGGCGTTCCGGACGAGGTTGTCGAGCACACGCCTGAACATGACGCGGTCCATCTTGACCTTCGCCCCGGCCGCGCCCCCCGCAAATGACACGTCGGCCTCCGTTTTGAAGTGGTTGTGGGCCGAGAGGAAGTCGTCAATGAAGGGGTCGAGCTCGGTCGTCTCCGGGCTTATCGCGGGGAGCCTGGCAAACGACGAGAATGCGTCGACCATTCTTTTGAGTGAGGCGATCTCCTCGTCGATGATCTCCCGTGACTGGTCCAGAAGCTTCCGGTATGCCTCATCGCCTCCCCTGTACTTGGCGTGTATCTCCTGCATGGCGAGGTTGATCGGCGTCAAGGGGTTCTTGATCTCGTGCGCGAGCCTCCGGGCGATCTCCTGCCACGACGAGATCTTTTCGAGGTAGATGATCCGGCCCCGGTTCTCGCGAAGCTCGCGGATCATCCGGTTGAACGACTCGGTGAGCTCCCCCACCTCGTCTTTGGACCGCGGCTCGATCCTGAAATTCAAGTCGCCCTTCCTCGCGCGCTCGGTGGCGCCCGCGAGCTCGCGAAGCGGCCGAAGGAAACGCCGCGTGTGCGTGATCCCGAGAAAGAGCACGACGATCGTCACGCCGCCGAAGACGATGAGGTACGCCACAGCCATGAGTTTGGCTATCCGCAGCTTGACGTCCGAGACGTGGCGGTACACCTCCAACGTCTCCTGTGCCCCTTTCATCTGCGCAAACGGCGCATCAGGGGCCTGGAACGTGACGGAGAGCCTCTTCCCCGGCCCGGCGGCTGTGTCGTATTCCCCCGGGAACAGGCGCGCCCCTGCATCGGCCTCGCGGCCGGACTTCCAGAGATCTGTGCGCTTGGCGCCCTCTACAACCTCGGAACGCAGGATTTCCGGGTGCGGCCGCGCCAGCTCCCCGAAGATTTGCGCCGCGTGTGCGAAGTTCCCCGCTTCAAGGGCCGCCTCGAGGGCGGGGTCCGCCGCGATGCGCGTTCCCAGGGCGCCGAAGAGCTGCTTTTGAGTCCTGAAAAGCTCCTTGTAGACATCGAGCGAGGCCTCCAGCTGGCCCCGGATGCGGGGGTTTAGGCCGACGGTCAAGGATTCGTCCACGAGGTTCCACACCAGGTACGCTGACACGAGCAGCGGGACGAGGACCGCAACAAGGAGCGTGAGCACGACCTTCCGCTCGAAGGTGAGCGCCTTCATCTGTCCCCCCCGGGGGCCGCCTTTTCCGCCGGCGGCTGCGGCGGTGGGGCTGAGACGAGGGCGGCGGGCGAAAAGGGTTTTGATACGAACTGATGGACGCTCCCCGACTCGCCGATTGCCGCCGGGATGAACGTCCGGGCGAACGACCCGAACGCCGTGCGTGACGTTGACAGGCGCTTGAATCCCTCCGGGTCCGAAAGGTACTCGCGCGCCTTCTCCAGAAGCTCGGGCGAGGGCGGGTTTACGCTCACGCTGACCCGGACGACATACTGCTTCGACCGTTCGAGAACCGCTGCGGCCGCCAGCGGCACGCGGTCAAGTACGACCAGCGCGTCGAGGAACGCCGCCGGGTCTTTCTCGCGCCTTGTCGTCGATCCGGAAACATCATCGCGCTTGAGTATGTACTGCTCGTCCCACACGTCGTAGACGGCCTGCAGGGAGACCAGGGACTCGTGGCCCTTCCATTCGCCGCCGGCCGTCTCAATCCACGCCGACACGAGAATGCGGTTCGTGAGCCCCGACGAGATGCGGCCCCTAAGGTCTCCTTCGAGGATCGCCGGGATGGAAAACGACGCATGCACCGTCCCGGCCCCGACCGTGATGTGGGGCGCAATCGTCTTGGGCTCGGCGGCGGACGCACCGGCGGACCAGGCGACCGCGGCGAGCGCGGCAAGGCATGTCGGAAATCGCCTCATGTCAGTCGATCAGCAGGTCCATCCAGTAGGCCAGAGAAAGCGTGAAGATCCCTATCGAGGTGTCGAGTTTCATGCCGAGGTCGAACGAGACCGGGGTGAGAATCTCCTTGTCGGGGTCCTTTTTCCCGGTGACGATCTCGTCTACGGTCGCCGTCCTGCTCGCGAGCACCCCGGCATAGACGTAGCCGCGGTAAAAGTACCGCCCCTGCATGAAGATGGGGATCGCGTACTCCATGCCGCCCGAATATGCCACGGTCTTGTAGTTGGTGACGCCGCTCACGTTGATCTCCCACACGCGGGGGAGGCTCGACTTGTGCTGCGTGAAATAGAAGTAGTCGCCGACGAAGTACTTTTCAAAAAACGGCGCGGCGTCCCCTTGGATGAGCCCCCCGAACGCCCGAAGCTTCCACGAGTGGTCGCGTAACGTCGGGAGCAGTACGTCGGCGTCGAGAGTGTATTTCGAGAAATCGTAGTTCGATCCGATGAGCTTGCTCGAGAGCTTCACCGAGAGGTTGATCATGGAGCCCCTCGTCGGGAGCCACAGGTCGTTGTGCGTGTCGCGCACCATTGAAAACGTCAGCGCCGAGAGGTACGAGCGGCCGGGGTCGAGCGAGAGTATGGCCGGGCCCACGGGATCGGTAAACGTCGCCTGGTCCACCTCGAACCGGTAGTCCGCGTAGAAATAGAAGTAGTTCTCGAGGCGCCGGCCGAACAGGACGTCGGCGCCCACGCGGCGGTACTCCAGGAGGTCGAGCACCCGGCCGGTTTTGGCCTCGACGGCCGCCTCGCGGGCGTCGTTGTACATGAGCCCCACGCCGAGGCGCATCGAGCTCCCCAGGAAGTCCGGGTTCATGAACTTGAGGCGCGTACCCATGAACCCCTCGCCCTTGAGGAACCCGCCGGACAGCCCGACGCCCTTCCCCAGGAAGTTGGTTTCGGTGGCGCCCATTCCCGCCCAGAAGGCCGAGACGTCCGAAAACCCGACGTGCAGCTCGTCTATGAGGAGTGTCCCGCGCTCTTCAACGGTGAAGACCACCGCCACCCTGCCGCGTTCCGATCCTTTCTCGAGACGCACCCGCACGTCCTTGAACCAGCCGGTCGTGAGGAGCCTGAACCGGGATTCCTCGACCTTGACCTCGTCGAGCATGTCGCCGGGCCGCATCAGCACGTGACGGCGGATGATGGCGGTATCGGTGTGCGAGTTCCCGCGGATGACGACGGTCTCGACCGTGTACTGAGGGGCTACGCCCATGTCTCTGGACGCCGATGGGGTTGCCATCCCCGCCGGCCGATCGGACGTCCCGGCCGGCTCCTTCGACTGTTCGTCGGCGCCCGCGACCGCCGCGTGCGCCTGCACCGCAAGCGCAAACAAGACAAGAACCGCCGCAAGTACGATCGACCTCATGCGAACACCCCGCTTTGTGCGCGGGAATATACGCCAGATGCCCCGCGCCGTAAAGCCGGCACGCCCTTCCATAACTCCGCTCTAAGGAAACTCCGTCGAGGAGCGGTGTCTCACCAAACGGTGGAACGGGGCTCCTCTGAGACGCGGCCCTAAAGCGGAGCTATGGCCCTTCCTGTCATTCGGAGTACGTGCGGGAACGCCCCACCCCGGCACGCCCTTCCGCCCCGGCTCGCGCAGGCTCCGCCGGCCGCTTTTTGCGTTCGAGGCGAGGGTAATGGGCGAGACAGCCCTCCACGGCGCATCCAGCCTTCGCAGCCGGCGCGGCTGCTCTCGTGCTACGTAGCGAAGCGCTGCTTCGCAGAGTGGCATTGGCGGAGCAGGCCCGGGGCGGGGCTCTGGCGGCCGGCACATTCCTGTTGATCCCCGGGCGCGGGCGGGGTATTTTCCCGGGGCATGGGAAGAAGATCTGCGGCGTTTTTCGGGTGCGCGGCGGCGCTTGCGGTCATCGCGTGTGCGGCGGAGGCGTTTGCCCAGGGGGTCGCGCACGCACCGCCCGACAAGGCCGCGGCCGATCGGGGGCTTGAAGTCTCGATCAAGATCCCGACCGCCCAAGCCGCGGGTTACTCGTACATCAGCGTGTTTTATAAGCGCCGCGGCGGCGTCATTTACAAGAGCGTATTCATGCAGCCCGCCGGCGCCGCGTACGTCGCCACCGTCCCGGGCGATTTCGTGACCTTCCCCGGGATCGAGTACTACATTTCGGCGCGCACGCGCGACGGCGCCGTGCAGAACCTCTTTGCCTCACCCGCCGCCCCCCAGTTCGTCCCCGTGGCCGAAGAAGCCAGGGACGAAGAGGAGGAAGACGAGGTATCGAGGGCGGGGACGGATCTCTTCGCGGACGAGCTCGCCGTGTTTGCCGCCGAGGCGGTGACGGTCGTCTCGGCCGCCCGCGTCGAGCAGGTCATATACGAGTCGCCTTCGGCCATCTCGGTCGTCTCGGCGCGCGATATCCAGAACTACGCCTCGGAGTCGCTCCCCGAGGTCCTGCGCACGCTCCCCGGCGTCGAGGTCATGCGGACGTACACCATGAACCCCGAGGTCACGGCGAGAGGGTTCACACGCGAGGGCCAGAACAAGGTCCTGACGCTCGTGGACGGGCGCTCGATCTACATAGACCTTTTCGGCACGACGTTCTGGGAGTTCATGCCCGTCTCGGTCTGGGAGGTAAAACAGGTCGAGGTCATCCGGGGACCGGGGTCGGCGCTCTACGGCGCCAACGCCTTCTCGGGGGTCGTATCTATTTTCACCAAGCGGCCCGAAGACATCAAGGGCTTCCAGCTCAACCAGACGGCCGGCGAAACCGGGATCTACACCTCGCTTCTGGCCGGAGACGTGAAAGACAAGGTCGGCTACCGGGCCGCAACGTCTTTTTCCTCGCCGTACAAGTACGACGAGCGGTTCGACTCGGCCGGCCAGGTCGTCCGGGGCGACGGGCTTGTCGAGTACAAGATCGGAGCCAACCAGACGGCCTCGTTCTCCGGGGGCTTCAACCGGGGCAAGGCCACGCCCATATTCACGCTCATCGGTCCCATCGAGGTCGAGGCGACACAGGGGTTCGCCAAGGGCGACCTCGTGTGGCACGACTTCAAGCTCCAGACGTTCTACAGCATCCTATCGGCGGACCTCCAGGCGCGGTTCCCGTTCCCCGAGCAGATGCAGCTCCCCGAGGACGTGAAAATCGGGAACGTGACTCTTTCGCAGGGCACGCCGCTTGCCCCGCAGGGCTTCGGCCTCGAGATGCCGCCGGTCTTCGGATACGGGCACACCTTCGACGTCGAGGCGATGAACACGTTCCCGATCGCCGAGGTCGACAGGCTCACCATAGGCGGGAACGTTCGTTACGTCACGTTCTCGTACCGCACCGGCGCCGAGGCGGAAGACGCGGATTGGAACGGAGCCAATCAGGTGTTGTTCGGTTCGTTCGTGCAGAACGAATACAGGCCCATCCCCGAGATCATCACCACGCTGGGCTTCAGGTTCGACCTCCAGTCGGTCCAATCCGAGCTCCCGGACGGCACCAAACAGCGGATGCAGCCGAACTACTCGCCGCGGGCGTCGGTCGTCTTCCTCCCACACCCGGACCATTCGATCCGCCTGGGCGGCGGCCTGGCCTTCCGGAACCCGGCGTTTATGGAGAGCGACCTCCGGATGAACGTGGTCCCGGCGGGCCCCAAGACGCTTGTCATTGAGGAGCCGACGCTTCCGGCCTCGCTTCGCGAGGTCAAGCTCAAGGACGTGGCGATCGACTACTACGGAAACCCGGGGCTCGAGCCCGAAAAGATCCTTTCGCTTGAGGCCGGCTACGGCGTGCGGCTGTGGAACCGCGTGAGAATAAACCTCGACTTCTTCTACCAGCAGGTCTACGGCCTCATCCTCTTCCAGGGCGACATCAACAAGTTTTTTGCCGCGCTCGACACGCAGCAGGATGTCTCAAACGAGGATGTCTTCACCTTCCAGAACCTTGCCGACGCGCGCAACATCGGCGTCGAGGCGGCGGCCGACGTGGCGATCACCGAGTGGCTGAGGGTCTTTGCCAACTACTCGTGGCAGAAGATCACGCTTTTGAACAAGGAAAAGTACAGGCCCGAGGGCTGCACCGACCCGGAGTGCCTGGAGAAGTTCCCGATGCCGACGCTCGAGGAGGAGTCGCCGGAGAACAAGATCAACGCGGGAATAAACGTCAGCCGCTGGCATGCGGATCTGAACGTCTACGGTCATTTCGTGAGCCGGACTCACCGGGAGAACTTCATCACCAACCTCCCCGCCCAGGAGATCAAGATGAACTTCGCCGGCAAGGAGTTCAAATGGGTGCTCCGGGACATGTCGGCGACGCCGTCGAAGATCACAGGCGACGTCCCGGCATATTTTCTCCTGAACGCGAACGCCGCCTACTCCTTTCTCGACGACATCTTCAGGGTCGGTTTCGGCTGCGAGGACATCCTCGGGAGCTCGGACTCGCTCGTCGGAGACGGGATAGTGACCGACGCCGCCGGCAACCCCGTGAAGGTCCAGAGCGGCCGCGCGCTCCAGTACCCGCGCTCGAACCTCTTTGGCGGCATCCTCGGCGGCGAGCTCATCGGCCGCCGGTTCTACGGGTTTTTGAGCGCGAAGTTCTGAAACGCCTACTCCCGCCGCGTACCGCAGAGGGCTTTCCGCCATGTCTACCGACGCAAAGGGCCGCGACCTCTTTATCGTGGACAACAGCGTCTCCGGTTGGACGGGGCTTCGGTACCTCGAGGAGTGGACTGCGATCGCCAGGTCTTTTGACATAGCGACGGGGTTTTTCGAGATCGGGTCGCTTCTCGCCTTGGACGGAAAATGGCAGAAGCTCGACAAGATCCGAATCCTCATGGGCTCGGAGATAACGCAGCGGACGCGCAAGGCGCTTTTGGAAACCGTGCGCGACCGTGCCGTGAACATCCTTGACGGAAGCATCGAAGCCGGGAAGGACTCGAACCCCTTTCTCAACGGTGTCCCCGCGGTTCTCGAAGCCCTGCGGTCGCGACAGATCGAGTGCCGCGTCTACGATCGTGCCAAGTTCCACGCCAAGGCATACATCACGCACGCCAGGCTGGAAGTGATCGGCTCACAGGCGCTCGTGGGTTCCAGCAATTTCACCGACCCTGGTCTGACAAAAAACGTCGAGCTCAACATCCAGGTCCAGAGCGCCCGTGAGGTGGCCCAGCTTCAGGAGTGGTTCGAAACCCATTGGAACGACGCGAGCGAAGTGACGGACGCCGTCATAGACGTTGTGGCAAGGCATACGCACCTTCATACTCCGTTCGACATCTACGCAAAGGCGTTGCAGGAGTTCTTTCGTGGTCACGAACTGACGGCCACCGAGTGGGACGAGACGCGCTCGAAGATGTTTCCCAAACTCGACCGATACCAGAAGGAAGCCTACTGGGCGTTGATGAAGATCGCCCGCCAGCACGGTGGCGCCTTTTTGTGCGACGGCGTGGGCCTTGGCAAGACGTTCGTGGGACTGATGCTGATCGAGCGCCTCGTGCTCCACGACGGCAAGCGGGTGGTGCTCTTCGCTCCGAAGGCGACCAGGGACGGGGTGTGGGAACCTCATCTCAGGGATTGGCTGGGGCATATCGGAGGCGTCGGCGGCAAGGCCGATTTCAGCAACCTCGCCGTCTTCAGCCATACGGATCTGGGCCGTACTGGAGACTTTCCTGAACGCTTCCGAAG
>JACRCP010000356.1 GCA_016218965.1 Deltaproteobacteria bacterium
ACGCCCTTCCACCCCGGCTCGCACATGCTCCGCCGGGTGTTTCGTCGCTTCTGGCCCAGGTTCGGGGCGAGCCGGGGTTCCAGGGCGCATCCAGCCTTCGCAGCCGAAGCCGCTGCTTCGGCGGAGTAGGCCCGCGGTGGGGCTCTGGGTGTCGCCGTGAACGTACTCCGAATGGCAGGCAAAAAGAAACAGGGCCCCGGAGGAGGGGCCCCGTGGGGTTGAGAAGAAGACCGGTCAGTCCAGGCCGTAACAGCAGGCGCCGTCGAAGCAGGCGGTCCCGGCGGGGCACATGCTGTCGTCCTTGCACGCGGCAAACGTTTCGATGCAGGTCCCCGGGAACACGCAGCAGCCGTTCATGCAGATGCCTGCCGCGCCGCCCCTGCAGTCCATGTCGTTTGAGCACGCCGGCTGGTCCATGGCGCACACCGGCCCGCCGCAGCTCATCGTGACCGAACCGTCGGGGTTGAAGCACCGGGTGCAGACCTCTCCGTTCGGGTCGATGAAGGTTTCGCATTCGGCCGGAGGCTCGTTGCACTCGCAGATCTCGCAGCCGTTCGGGTCCGTCTTGAACCCGTACTCACAGTACAGACCGCACACGACCCGGTCCTTGCAGATCACGGGCTCGCAGTGTCCGTAGCACTCGCTGTCGATGCACACCGCGTCCGGGGGGCACGCCGGGCAGGTGTCAATCACGCACCTCTCGCCGGGGCCGCAGTCGTAGTCCCAGCCACAGGCCGGGCGCTGTTCGCAGTGGCCGAAGCAGCCGCAGTAGCACTCCGTCCCCGCTTCGCAGATTGCATCCTCCGCGCAGTCGGCACATACGTCGATGACGCACACGGCGCCCCACCCGCAGTCAGAATCGCTCTGGCAGCTCGGGGCCGGCTGGCAGAACCCCCCGGCCTCCTTGCAGCGTTCGAAGCAGTCCTCGACGATTCCGTCGCCGTCCTCGTCCATGCAGTCACACGGCATGAACACACACTGCTCGCCCGGCGCGCAGTCGTAGTCGGAATAGCAGCCGCCGGCGGGGGCGCAGTGGCCGAAGCACCGACCGTCGCAGTCGGCATTTGGGGGGCAGTCGGGACAGGCGTCAATGACACAGCGCATTCCCGGTCCGCACTCGGCGTCTTCAAAGCAGGTCTCGTCGCACTGCCAGACGCACTGGCCGTCCAGGCATACCGGTGTTCCGTTGCATTCCGGCGCGCCTCCCACCAACCAGCAGTCTTTGTCGGTGCGGCACTGTTCGACGGGGACGCACTCGCCCATGCACACCGGTCTGGTCTCGCCCGAAGAGTCCGGAGCACAACCATCGCCCTCGCAGTCCACATAGCAGCGTTCGTTGAGCTGGCACCTGAAGCCCGGTCCGCAGTCGGCGTCGCCCAAGCACCCGGCGCCGCACTCGCCCCAGTGGGCGATCCCGACGCCCGCGCAGGACGCGAAGCAGTCGTTGGCATAAGTCAGGCCGTCGGTCCCGCAGACGGGGTCGTAGATTTCGTAGCACGCGCACTCGCCGTCGCGGACGCAGATACCCTCTTCAAGCGGCATGCACTTCAAGCCGGCGCACTTGGTCGAGGCGCCTCCGTTGCCAGCAGTGCCGTCACCCTCCCACGTGTCGAGCATCGGCCACTCGCAGTGGAATCCTTCGGGGCAGTCCGAATCGCTTTGGCACCCGACTTCGGGGTCCTTGGGCTGGCAGGTGCCCTCGGCGGGCGGCATGCACTTCAAACCAAGGGCGCACTTGGTGCTCACCGCGTCGTCGCCGCCGTTTGCCGGCATCGGGATCGCGTCGAACACGCACTCGAAGCCTTCGGGACAATCGGCGTCGCTGTAGCACTCGCGGACCTCGTCGCACACCCAGTCGCACGCGCCGTTCTCGCACGCGGCGTGACCGGCGCACGCGACATCAAGCGTCGATGCCCACTCGGCGCAGTCCGCGTCGGTCCTGCAGCCCTGCTCCGGCGTACAGTTCCACACGCAGGTGTTGTCTGCGCACGCCCACGAGCCGAGGCATTCAATGTGCGGAAGTTCTGCGCAGTCCTCGGCGACCTCGCAACCGGAGGCCCCGCCGTCTTTTGCCAGATACGAAAGGTCCACGCCGCAGCCGGCCCCCGTGAGCCCCGCGACGAAGATCGTAAGCATCGTCAATCCGAACGCCCCTTTTGCCACCGTTTTCATGACCCTTTCCTCCTTCCGCGTGTGCCTTGCCGCCGCATGTCCCGATCCGGTCGGCCGCAAAGGAATTCAAGGCACGTGCCAAGGCGCGACGCTCGCGCAACCCCTTGAATTGAGTGATTGTTATTGGTGCCAGGTACGGTTGCCGGTCTTCAGTTTGGCGGCAAACCGGGCCGAATCGTCAAAAATCTGAGGGCCGCGCTGGCGGCTACATGTCGAACTTGTAGCCGCCGACCATCGTGACCGTCCCGTTGCCCGCGTTCAGGATCCAGAGCATGCCCGTGTCGGGGTCGATGGCTATCTTTGATGCGCCGGTCCCGGTGAGGGGGAAGTTGTGCACCTCGAAGTTCTTCCAGTAGTCGATGATGGAAACCGATCCGTCACCGTTGTTCGCGGTGAAGATTATCGGCACGCCTTCGTCGATGGCGACCGCAACGGGCTTGGAACCGACCTGAATGGCCGGGCTCAGGGGCTGACCCTGTTTGATTGTGGTGACGGTGTTGTCACCCGAGTTTGCGACGTAAAGCATGTTCTTGGTGGAGTCGATCTGGATGGCGGCCGGCGCCGCACCCACCTGCAGTGTTTCGGTGACCGCGCCCGCAGCCGTGTCGACCTTGGCCACGCTGTTGCCCGCGGTGTTGACGACGTAGGCTGCGCCGTCGACCACCGAAAACCGTACGGCGGCCGGGGCCGCGCCGACCGCGACCGTCTGGACGGCGTTGTCGGGCCGGTGGATCAAAGATACGGTGTTGTCGCCCGCGTTGACGACGATCAGCTTCCTGTTCGGTTTGTCGAAGTCGATGGCGATGGGGCGGGCGCCGACGGGAATTTCGGTGACAACGGGCGGATCGGGCGTCGACTCGACGACCAGCACCGAGTTGCTGTTCGGGTTGAGGACGAAGACCTCGGCGTTGGTCTGGTCCCAAAGCGCCGGCCGCGACTTGACGTCGCCGGCGTCCTCTTTGACGTCGATGGTGTCAAGGGCGTTATCTTTGGACGGGTCGAGGAAGCCGAGTTTCCCCGAATTGCCCCCGGTCACGGCGACCACCCCTGATGCGGTGTTGACGGAAAAGTCCGACGGTGTGGGGAAATCGGTCGACGTGGTGTTTTGCACCGATTTCTTGAACAGGGCGTGGACCTTGCCCGCCGCCGCGTCGGCCAAGTAGAGGTACTTGGCCGTCGGATCGACGCGCACCATCTGGGGGTCTCCCGACAGCGCGATTGCGACCGCCGCGGCGCCAGCGGGGATTTCCTGGTTCTGGATCGTGACAGAGATGGTGCTGGCGTCGGGAGGAGGGCCCGAGTCGGCGATCCCGCCCGAGTCGGAGATCCCGCCGGCGTCCCAGGCGCCTGCGTCAAACGGGATCCCGGCGTCGTACGAACCTGTCGCATCGCCCCCGCCTGGAGTCGTGTCGGCCGAACCTCCGTCGTCGCCGCCGCAAGACTGGACAAGCGCGATCGCACCGGCAACAAATATCAGGATCGCCACGCCCGCACGTTTCATCGTCAACATCTTCGACCTCCCTCGCTTGACCGTCCGATTTCCAGACGCGCCAAACTTACAGGAACGCGCGCCGCCGCGCAAGCGGAATTAACACACCGGCCCGCCCATGAACGTTGGACTACGAACATGGACGGGCCGGCCAAGGAGGAGCACAACGGGAGGGCGTGTGATCCTTCGGAGTGAACGGTCAGACGTACTCTTCTTCTTCCTCCTCTTCCTCGGCGCGTTCGGCCAGCCGGCGCCGCCTGTAGAAGATGACCTCTTCTACCAGTCCGAGCGCCACATAGGCCGATCCAAGCCCGAAGAGCATCACGGGGACGTTGACCTTCATCGCGGTGTACCCGGCGATGAACAACACGAAAAGCCCGAAGGCTGCGGTCACCGGACCGGGTTTCAGGTCCTTGAATGTACGGTACCTGATGTTGCTGATCATGAGATACGAGAGGACGACGACGAGGGCGAGAACGTTGAGCGGCTGGAGCGTTGCATTGTCGCCGAACGACGCGATCATGAGGACCAGCGATGCGGCGAACCCGGCGGCCGCCGGGATGGGCAGCCCTGTGAAGAATTTCATGACGCCCTTGTGCCGGTTGGCCATGACGTTGAACCGCGCCAACCGGAGCGCCCCGCAGACCGTGAACAGGATCGCGGCGCCCATGCCGACGATTCCCAGATCCGAAAGGCCCCAAGTGTAGAGCAGGATTGAGGGGGCGACCCCGAAAGTCACGAGGTCGGCGAGCGAGTCGAGCTGGACGCCGAAGTCGGACTGCGTCTTCGTGAGCCGCGCGACGCGGCCGTCGACCATGTCACAGAAGATCCCGAAGATGATCGCGACCGCGGCACGCATCATGTCGGAACCGTCGCGCGCGCCGGTGGCGACGATGATCGAATAAATGCCGAAGGCGATGCTGGTGATCGTAAAGAGGTTGGGGAGAACATAGAGCATCCTGCTTCGCATCAAAGGCCTCCAAAGCCTGGAAAGCAATGAGCAACCCTTGTGCCAAACATCACACGCCGCCAGCCTTTATATTTCTCTGAAATCATTGGCCAAAACCGGAAGCCTTTGGAACGGGGGCGCCGGACGCAGGCCAAGGTGCGTAAACCGTTACGCACTTGGGCAAATCCATACGCACTGCGGCAGGGCCGCCCGTCGTCCGTCGTCAGTCATCAGCCGTACCGTTCGACCGCCTCGGCCGTCGTGATGACCTCCGGCGGCTCGTCCTGGTCCGCGAGGACATCGACAAGCTGGAGCACGCATCCCGCGCACTCGGTGGCTACGAGTTTGACGTGTGCCTTCCGGTACCCGGCCTGCTTCTTTGTCCCAATTGCCCGCGACACGCCGTAGTGCTCGACGTTGAATGCGCCACCGTAGCCGCAGCATGCGTCCTCGCCCGCCGTTCGGACGTACACCGCCCGTTGGAGCGACGAGAGCATCCGGCGCACGGTCGAACGTTCTTTTGTGCCCTCGTCCATGTGGCACGGTTCGTGAAACCCAAGCACGACGGGGCTCCTTTCGGCACCGCGCGATCCGATTCTGCCCTCGAGATCCCGGCTCCAGAACTCCGAGAACGTGATGACCTCGGGAAGCACGGCGTCGGGCATGATACCGGGGTAATGGGACTCGATCATCGTCGCGCACGACGCGCATGGAGTCACAATTGCATCGGCCCCATACATCGAGAAGACTTCGATGTTTCTGCGCGCGAGTTCCTCGGCCGTCCCGCGATCACCGGTCATGTGGCTCATCAACCCACAGCATACCTGGCGCGCGGGAGCGACGACGTTCACTCCCGCGAGCCGCGCAAGCGCCACGACGGCTTCGGATGCCTGCGGCCGGAGGACGTCGCCAACGCACCCCGTGAACAACAGGTACTTTTTCCCCCCGCCCGGGACAACGACGTCCGCGCCGCCGGCGGACTCGAAGAAGCCTGCGTCCGGCGGTTCGGGCAGCGTTCGCCGCGCGCCTTCGCCGGGGACCGCAAGGCGCATGACAATCCCCGGGCGGCCTTCGATCTTTTGCGTCGCAAGCGACCGGACCAGTCGCAGGAATTTTGCCGAACCGCGCATGAGCGCGCGGTCCGCAAGGATCTCCGAGGCGGCAACCGTCTTGAGGTTTTTTGGGGTTTCGCTTCGCCGGATCTCTCGCGCGTGCCGCACCACGTCGGCGGTCCGCACGGAGTTGGGACAAGCGACGGTGCACCGGCCGCACTTTAAGCAAAGCGAGATGGCATCGCGCAGGCGCCTTCCCTGGAGCGCCTCGTCGCCGCCTGCGAGTGCCCGCTCGAACAGGTGGATCTTCCCGCGCGCCGCCGCGTGCTCGCGGCGGACCACGTCGTAAACGGGGCAGACGCCCTGGCATGCCCCGCAACGCACGCACCGGGCGATCTCGGCCACGGCCTGGTCGGAAAGGTCCGGCATGGCTCACTCGGATCCGATTTCCGGCAGGATCTTCCCGGGGTTCAGGATGTTGTTCGGGTCGAAGGTCTTCTTGATCTCGCGGAGGATGCGCATGCCATCCGCGCCGATCTCCCAACCGAGGCAGCTCTTTTTGGCAAGCCCCACGCCGTGCTCGCCCGAGAGAGTCCCGCCGAGATCGAGCGCCAGCCTCAGGATGTCCTCGATCGCCGCCTGCATCCGGGGCCGGATGGCCAGGTCGCGCTGGTCGGCCAGCAGGTTCACGTGCAGGTTCCCGTCGCCCGCGTGGCCGAACACCGCGGTCGGGATGGCGTGTTTGCGCCCTATGTCGCCGATACGTTCGAGGGCGTCGGGGATGCGCGCCCGCGGCACGGTGATGTCCTCGCTGATGCGTCGCGGAGACGCCTTTCCGAGTGACGGCGCCACCGCACGCCGCGCCTCCCAGAGTCTCTCGCACCCGACAGGGTCGTCAGCAAAACTCAAACTTGTCGCGCCGTTCTTTTTCAGGATCTCCACAGCCGTGTCGAGCTCGGCCCTCACCGATTCGGGGCGTCCGTCGATCTCGACAAGGAGAAGCGCGCCCGCGTCGATGGGGAAGCCGACCTTGAGGTAGTCCTCGACGCATCTGAGAGACGTATTGTCGATGAACTCGAGCATCGCCGGGAGGATCCGCGCCGCGATGATGGCCGAGACCGCCTCGCCCGCGGCCTTCGCTGTGGGATAAGAGGCGACGGCTACCGCGCGGTGCGGCGGGTGGGGGATGAGTTTGAGTGTGACCTCGGTGACGACGGCGAGAGTCCCTTCGGACCCGCAGATGAGCTTCGTGAGGTCGTAGCCCACCACGCCCTTCATCGTCCGGACACCGGTCTTGAGCACCTCGCCCCCGGGAAGGACCGCCGTCAGCCCGAGCAGATAGTTCTTGGTCACGCCGTACTTCAGCGCGTGCAGGCCGCCCGCGTTGTGGGCGACGTTGCCGCCTATGGTGCAGAAGTTGATGCTCGATGGGTCGGGCGGGTAGTACAGACCCTGCGCGACGGCAGCGGAGGCGATGACGCCCGTGACCGTGCCCGCCTCGGCCCGGCAGACGAGGTTTGCGCGGTCGATCTCGATGATCTTGTTCATCCGGGCGAGCGAAAGGACGATGCCGCCCTTCACAGGGACCGCGCCGCCCGAAAGCCCCGTCCCCGCCCCGCGCGGGACGACGGGGACGCGCGCGTCGTTGGCGAGGCGCAGGGCGGCGGCGACCTCATCTGTCGTTGCCGGGAACACGACGCAGTCCGGGTTCCCCTCGACCGTCGTGGCGTCGTACGCGTACAGCGCCAGGTCCGCCGGGTCCGTCGTGCAATGCTCGGCCCCGACGGCCTTCTTGAACTCCGAAATCAACGCCCGCTCGATCATCTCCACCTTCCGTCGAACCAAAGACCCGACGATAGTACATCAAAACCCACGATTTGAAACTTGAAACGTGGTAACCTGACAGCAAACGCCAAGCGGTGGAGGGAACATGCTTCACGACTGGGCCCACGATCTCGGAGTGTTGCTGGTCTACGCGATTCTGGTGTCGACCGGGGTGCTGGTCCTGTTCCTGACCAGAAGGGACGTTCGCCGCAATGAAAGGTTCTGGTGGGTGTACGGAACGATTTATGTCTTGGTGATCTGCTTCGCCCCGGCGCAGAACCGAGTTGGGCCGTGGCGGGGATGGGCGGACGAAGCGAGAATCCA
Source organism: Deltaproteobacteria bacterium (assembly GCA_016218965.1). Taxonomy (GTDB): domain Bacteria; phylum Myxococcota; class SpSt-1050; order SpSt-1050; family JACRCP01; genus JACRCP01. The sequence continues at coordinate 7,811 of JACRCP010000356.1, forward strand.
CTGCCTGGTCGGCGAAGTCGCGAAGGTGTTTCAAGAAAGGGCGTCATGTCTTGAGCCGGCGGGCTGTCCTCCCGGCAAAACGCTGTTTGGTGAAAATGGACTTGACCTTAGGACGCATGTTTGCGTGAAAGGCGAATTGAAACTGAATCCGGACCAACTGTTGCCAGCTGATGAGTGGACCCAGCATTTCAGTTCTCTTCGGTCATCTGACAAACTGTTTCCGGCGCCCATACAAGAACTGTGCAGGGGCGAGTTCATTCTTCTTGCGGACGGGACTCCGGAGCACCCGAAGTACTTTCTGGCCACGAAGCACATGGCCGCAGAACTGAAGATTAGGGATGACTACCCCGGGCCCTATGCCAAGGGCAAAAGGTGAAATTCGGTGTGGCGAATCCTGAAAGAAAGTGCGGACGGCCTGGTGGTTGGGCTTCTCGCCGCGACCGTTGTTCTGGGTATTACCGCCGAGACGGCCTTTCCCCACGACACGGTTGAGTGCATCATCATGTTCGAGGTGCCCGTCTGGGCGTCAGCGGCGGTCTCTGGGATCGCCATCAGGTTTTACCAGTTAAAGATAGTGCGGGGAATCCGAACCAACGTGGGCGTCTGGTTGTTCACTATCGCGTCAACGCTCGGCGCGTTGGTATCGTTCTTGGTTGTGTCAATGCTTGGCGAGTTTTTCTTCCTGATCGCCTTGTCGATGCCTGGAACATTGTTGTTTGAGATCGCCAGAGGAATACGCGGTGGTTTCGAGCACGCACTGGTTTACTTCGTTCCCGCCACGGCAATGACTGTGGTGTGCTCCTGGTTGATCATGCTTCCGATCGACGTCGGTCACCGCACATGGACACGGTTTCACGGCAGCCGTTGACCATTCCGTGCCTCACATTCTCGCGTACAGAGGCAGGAAGCGTATCCTGCCGACCTGGCCGGTTTCGGGCGATGTGCCCAGCACGTACGCGTCGCCCGATTCCGGGTGTTCATCGAGAAACACGTGGAGGCTCCGGAGCTTGCCGGCGGGACCGGATTTGACCTCGACCGGGTGGATCTTCCTTTCGCGGACCAGCAGGTAGTCGATCTCGGCGTTGCTGCTTTTGACACCCCTCGACCAGCAGTACATCTTCCCGAGCTCGCTCCCCCCCGCAAAAAAGATCTCCTGCCCCACGAACTGCTCGCAGAGGGCACCTCGATGCACGTCCAGAAGATCGGTGCCCATCAGGACCTCGCCCGCGTTTACGCCGCACATCCTCTGCATGAGGCCCGTGTCGAGGATCAGCGGCTTGAATCCGGCGGGGGAGATCGCCGCGCCGAGCGGGAGTCCGTGCGCCGCGGACTCGCCGACCCGCTGGAACAGCATCCCCTGCTCAAGAATCGCGAGATGCCTTTTGACCTTCTCGACCCTTGTACCCGGCGCGACGGCGGAATACTTGACCCTCCGGCCCACGCTTTTCGCGAGCACACCGAGAATTGCCGACAGGAACAAAGCGTCCGCGCCGGCCTTGTACTTTCCGAACGATTCCGGGATCGAAACGGCCAGCGATTCAAGAACCTCGCCGGCGCTTGCGAGCGACCCGGTTTCGAGGTACCGGCGCACGGCTTCTGGCATTCCGCCCACCAGCAGGTATTTGCCCAACTGTTCCATGAGCTTCTGGTGGACGACCTTGTCCACGGGAGGCACCGGGTCGACGGTGAGTTCCGGTCGCTTCGATTCGACCACGTCGAGCCCCTGCGCAAGGAGAAACTCGGAAAAAGACATCGGCTTCATCCGGAGGAATTCCACCTTGCCCACCGGGAACGACGCTCCTTCAAGCGCGAGTTCCAGCAGGGATCCTGCGGCCATGACATGAAGCTCAGGCATCTTTTCACAAAAGTACTTGAGCGATTTGAGCGCCCCGGCACACGTTTGGATTTCGTCCATGAAGATCGCAGATTCGCCGGGGATCACCCTTTTTCCCGAGAACGCCTCGATCCTTTGGAGCAGCTCTTTCGGCGAAAGATCGTCTTCGAAGATGCGCCGGGCCCCGAGCGACCTCTCGAAGTCGAGGTGGATCGGAGTTGCGAAATGTTCTTTGCAGAAGGTAGACACCGACCAAGTCTTGCCAACCTGCCTCGCGCCGCGGATTATCAAAGGTTTCCTATAGTTGGACTCTTTCCAAGCCAGTAGATCCTTGTCAATCAACCGTCTCATCGTCAAAATTGCCTTTCCTATTTACTCCCAGCACGTAAAAATACAACCCTATTTTCCCACATAGACTGCAAATGTCAAGGAACGTTCCGTGACCGGGCGCGTAGCAACGGCCTTGGTTTCTTCTGAAGTCACGTTGAAAGTTTGGCGGTCGGCCGCCCGTCGAGGATCTCTACCGCTCCCCGTCCTGCGCAAGCGAGAAGAGATTGAATCCGGCGCCGGTGCTTGCCTCGGCGGGAGGAAAGGGGAACGACGGGAGAGGCGGCGCCGACGGGGGCGGGGCTTTTTCGAGCTCGGCGACCCATGGGCGGATCGCCTCCTTGAACGCCGGCATGTGGCGGGCGGCAATCGGCTCGGTGGGCGGGGCGACACGTTTGAGGGGGTTCACGTAGCTGCCGTCGTGAAGGAGCGAAAAGTGAAGGTGGGGGCCGGTCGAAAGCCCGGTCGAGCCTACGGCGCCCACGACCTGCCCCTGCCGGACGCGGGTCCCCGCGCGCACTCCTCCCGAGACCCTCGAGAGATGCCCGTAGATTGACGTGTAGCCGCCGGAGTGCACTACCTTCACGGCGTTTCCGAGCCCTCCGTTCCAACCCGCCGAAACCACCGCCCCGTCGGCGACCGCCCAGACGGGCGTGCCCGTGGAGGCGCCGTAGTCGACACCGTGGTGCGGCTTGAAACGCTTGAGAATCGGGTGAAACCTCTTGCCGAACCGCGAGGTCACGTGCGCGTATTTGAGCGGCGAGCGAAGGAAGACGCGCCTTGTCGCGACTCCGTGCGCGTTGTAGTAGCCCGAGTTTCCCGACGGGTCGCGCCAGAAAAACGACTGCTTTTTGCCGATGCCGCCGGCGTACTCCGCCGCGAGTATTCGCCCGTAGCGGATCAGGTAGTCTCCCGACACGTGCTTTTCAACCGCCACCCTGAAGACATCGCCTCGCTGGGCCTCGGAATAAAAGTCTATGTCCCACGCAAAGACCTCGTTGGCGATCTTCATGGCAAGCTCGGCGTCCTCGTTTACGGCGATGACGGTTTCGTAAAGCGAGCTTTCAATAGTCCCTGTCACCCAGACGACCTTCATCTCCTCTTCGAATTCTTCCTTGAAGGCCTCGAACGCCCCGTCCCCATCCTTCTCGAGGACGTACACTTCGACGGGGGAGACCTGGTACTCGAAACGCCGGAGTTCGCCCGACAAGTCGAGTTGCGCCTCGAACACGTCGCCGGGCATGACCTTCGAAAACGAGACGACCCCTTTCATCTGCGCGGCCACGTGCTCGACCAGCGTGCCCGGCAGGCCCGCCCGCTGCGCGGCGCCGCTGAAGGTGTCACCGGGCCGGATGACCCCGGTCTTCGAGACGTACGGGAGGTCGGGACCGTGCATTGCAGTCGAGTCCGAGAGGACGTCGTGCGGCCCGAGCGTTGTCGGCCCGCGGAAGATCGGTGCATACGGAGGCGGCTTGTCCCCGACGAGCACGCGATGCGCGCCGTACGCCGCCCCTGCGGCAACCAGCGCGACCATCACCAGGACAGGGAGCGTCCTCTTCCTTCTGTGCCGTTCAAGCGGGGCTTTCACGATCCAGAGGTAACACGGGAACGGGGGCGAGGCAAAAAAACGGCCGAGTTTCTGCGCTTGAAACGCCGGCGGAATAGTGCTACGTGGATCGCCTGTACAGACAGCCGGCCCAAGGCACCGGAACGCAACGCGGAGGCCTGTTTCAATGGCAGACGAGACCAGGAAAGACGACGTGGCCCCGCAGGAACACGACGTTTCGAAGCTCGAAGAGGAGTGGTTTTCGCAGCCGCCCAAGCCGTCGGCCGCCGACGACGACATGCCGCTCCTGGACGACGCCGAGCTCCTCGAGGAGGCCCCGAAACCGGCCGCGGCCGGGGCGCCGCCGGCGCCGTCCATCCCGATTGTGCCCGGCGCCGCGCTCGCGACGCCGCCTCCGATTCCGGCAAGGCCTCCCACAGCGCCGCAACCCCCGCTCGCCCCCGTCCTTCCCATGCCCAAGTTCGATGCCCAGCCTGCGACGCAGGCCGCCGACCAGCTCATCAACTGGCAGGCGCTCACAATATAGCTCGAGCGCGAGGCAAAGGCCCTTTCGGGGAACCCCGACGCCTCGAAGCTCTACCACGAGGCGGGCAGGATATGGGAGGAGCGGCTCGCCCAGCCTCGCAACGCGGCGCTATCGTACCAGAACGCGTTCACCGCCGAGATGGCCTTCACGCCGAACCTGGCGTCGGCGACGCGGCTCTTCGGCGTTATCGGCAACTGGCAGATGGTGGCCCAGCTCTCGCAGCTTGAGATCAACGCCCTCCCTCCCGACAATCAGGGCGAGGCGCTCGTGCGCCTCGGGTTGATCTATTTGTACCGCCTGGGCGACGTCGAGAACGCCAAGGCTGCGTTTGCGCGCGCGCTCGAGGCGAAGGCCGATTTCGGGACGCTCTTCTGCTCGGAAGAGATCGATCTCGGCAAAGAGCCGGCGAAGGAGCTCGCCGACCGGCTCGGCGCCATGGCCGACGCGACGCACGATGATGCCCTGCGGGCACAGTTCCTGCTCGCCCGCGCGCGCGTGGTCGAAGAGGTTCTCAAGGACCAGGCGGCGGCGCTCGACGCCTACGAGAAGATATGGGTGATGGACCCTCTAAACGACCTCGCCAAGGGCGGCTTCAAAAGGCTGCTCGCGGCCGCGGGCAGGTGGAAGGAGCTTGCCGACGTGCTCGTGCGCGAGGCCGAGCAGGTCGGCGGCGAACTTGCGGCCCGCACGTACTTCCAGACGGCGCGGATCTGCGCCAAGGAGCTCAAGGACCGGGATACCGCGCTTTCGCACCTCGTGAAGGCCGCCGAGCTTGCGCCCAAAAACGTGCTCTTGCTCGGCGAGGTGGCCGAGGCGTACGAGGCCGCGGGCCGATGGGAGGACCTGGTGAAGGTCCTCGAACAGCAGGCGGCCCTCACAACCGACCCGAAGGAGCTCGCGTCGCAGAATTTCCGAATCGGCGACATCCTTTGCGAAAAGCTCTCGCGCGAGAAGGACTCGATTGCTTACTACCGGAAAACCGTCGAGATCAATCCCGCCTACCTTCCGGCCATGGCCGCGCTGGGGAAACTGTACCAGAAGGACGGACGGTTTCAGGAGCTTGCTGACCTTTACCGGATCGAGGCCGAACAGGCCGAGGACGTCCGGCAGAAGGTGAACAAGCTTTACAAGATGGCCGAGATCCTCGAGACCCAGCTTGTGAAATACGATGACGCCATTTCGGCCTACCGCAAGGTCCTTGAGCTCCAGGCGTCATACCTCCCCGCGCTCAAGGCCCTCGGGCGGATATTCGGGAAGCTCGGCCGCTGGGCGGACCTCATCGAGATGTACGAACGGGAGCTCTCGATCACCGAGGACAAGGACCAGGCGGTGTTCCTTCTTGACAAGATCGGCTGGACGCACGAGGAGAAACTCGGGGACATCGAAAACGCGGTCAAGGCGTACCGCCGGGTCCTTGAGATCGTTCCAAACCACCTGCCGGCCATCCGCACGCTGGCCAAGATCTACGCGACAGCCAAGCGGTGGAACGACCTCCTCGAACTTTCGGAGCTCGAGATCGATCTTACAAAGGACCAGAAACAAGTGGTTTCGCTCATGCACAAGGTGGGCGAAATCTACGAGGAGAACCTGGGTGACCGGGAGAAGGCGGTAGCCAACTACCAGAAGGTCCTCTCGCTGTCGCCGTCGTACCTCCCGGTCCTCAAGGCGCTCGGCCGCATATACCTGTCGGAACGCCGCTACCGGGACCTCGTTGACATGTACCGGCGCGAGATCGAAGTGACGAAGAACCAGGAGCAGGTGGTGTCGCTGCTCTACAAGATCGGCGACATCCATGCCGAGAAACTCGACGAGCCCGACACGGCGATCGAGACCTTTGAAAAAATCCTTGGCATCAACCCGGCGTACCTTCCGGCTCTCAACGCGCTCGAGCTCATTTATCTTCGGACCGGGAAGACGGAGCGCCTCGCCGAGATCCATCTCCGGGAGGCCTCGGTTCTCACCGAGCCCGGGCAGAAGGCCACCGCCAGTTTCCGGGCGGCCGAGATCTACATGGACGAGCTCAAGATGCCCGAGAAGGCCATCGAGCTGCTCGAGCAGTGCCTTGCGCTCGCCCCCGGCCACATGGCCACGTTTGGCGAGCTCGAACGCGTCTATTCCGCCCGTGCGATGTGGCAGGATCTTGCCACGCTCTACCAGCGGGGGATCGAATGGGCGGCGGGCGACCGCGAGAAGATTCGGTATATGCTGTCGCTTGCGGACCTCTGTCTTTACAAGCTCGATGACCCGGCCCGCGCCGCCGTGCACTGCGAGGCGGCCCTCGGCATCGACCGCCAGAATGTCGCGGCGTTCCAATGCCTCGACACGGTGTACACGAGGGCCGGGGACCACGTGAAGCTCATGCAGACGCTGGAACGGTGGGTGGCCGCCGCGCAGGACGCCGACGTGCAGATCGCGCTCCACCTGCGGCTGGCGCTTATCAAGGAGAACCGGCTGAAGGTCGTAAACCAGGCGGCCGAGCACTATCTTGCCGTCCTCAAAATTGCACCCGCGCACCCCGTGGCGCTCGAGGCCATGGAGATCATGTACAAACGGGCGGGCGACGTCGACGGCATGATCGCCATCTGCCGCCACCGCCTCACCGTCGAACGCGACCCTGCGGTAGCGCGCGATCTCAGGATGCGGCTCGCACACCTGTTGGCCGCCGCTGGCGCCCCGATCCCGGCCATAGTGGCCGAGCTTCGCGCCGCGGCCGACGCGCCGGTCGCTCCGACGCCGTACCTGCCCGCCGTCGCGATGCTCCGGGACGTCTACCGGAAGGCCGGCCAGCCGCGCGAGCTCCTCGACGCGCTTGCGATCATTGCCGCAGTGTCCAGGGACCCCAGGGGCGTCATGCGGGCGCACCTCGAGGCGGGCGTGGTGCAGGAGGAGAAGTTCAACAACCTCGACGAGGCGGTCAAGGCCTACTTCAACGCCTTTGACATCGACCCCCAGGACGCCGAGGTCTTCGGCAGGCTCGAGAGAAACCTGACCGCGCGCGGCGAGTGGGAACGCCTGGTGAACCTCTACGTGGGCCGCATTGCGGCCATCCAGGACACCAGGGCGATCTGCGACCTCTATCTCAAGGCGGCGCGCGTCTACGAATTCAGCCTCAAGCTGCCCGAGATGGCGCTCAACAACTATGCGCAGGCCGCGGGCATCGACCCATACAACTCCCCGGTCCTCCAGTCGATGGGCGACCTGCAGATGGCGCTCGGAAAGTGGCAGGAGGCCGCAGCGACGCTGTCGCGGCTTACCGAGGTCACCCAGGACCCGGCAATGCTGGCGCCGACGCACCAGAAGCTCGGGACGCTGTTTCACGAAAAGCTCGGGGATCCTGCGCGCGCGGCGCTGCACTTCCAGAACGTGGTGGCCGTGAACCCGCGCGACGCAGTGTCGCTCGAGCACCTCGCCGGCATTTTCATGTCTCAGAAGGCATGGTCCAACGCGATCAACGTGTTCAAGTCCCTGATCGAGATGGGAGGACCGGCCGACAAACAGGTCCACTATCTGTCGCTTCTGGCGGACATCTTCGTGGACGGGTTCGGCGACCTGATGCAGGCCGGGACCCTCCTCCGAAAGGCGCTCGAGCTCGACGTGAGCAACGCCGAGGTCCTCGATAAACTCGCCCGTCTCTACGAGCGCCAGAACGACTGGAACGGTCTTTTGGGAACGTACGAGGGGTTCATCGCCGCCATCCCCGCCCACGAGAAGATCAGTGCCGTGCCGCTCATGCTCAAGAAGGGCGAGGTCTGCGTTTCGAGGCTCGGGGATCTCAACCGCGCCGTCGCCGAGTACCGCAAGGTTCTCGAGGTGGCGCCCAACAACATCCCGGCCAACGTGGCGCTTGCCGAGATCTACGGCCAGAGCCCTGCGACCTGGCAGGCCGCGATCGAGTCCAACCGCAAGCTCATCCAGATCGACGCGTTTAGGCAGGAATCGTACAGGGCGCTCACGCGGATCTTCCACGATCAGGCCGCGCTCGACAAGGCGTACTGCGCCATCACGGTGTTGAGATTCCTGCGGGCGGCCACCGGCGACGAGGAGTTCTCGCACGGCGAGGCCAAGGCGAAGGCGCCGCTGTACCCGACCGGGCCGCTTGGCGACGAGCAGCGCGAGGCCCTTCTGGTTCACTCCCGCGGCGGCGGCGTGCTCCGCGGCGTCATGCAGGCGGTCGGCGGAGAGATCATGAAGGTCTACCCGCCGCCGATCGAGAACTACGGGTTCGGGAAGAACGATCGGCTGACCCCCAAGTCCAAGGACGCCATCCGGGTCCTGTGCGACGAGGTCGCGCGACAACTCGGCCTCGACGCCGAGTTCGATGTCTACCTGTCGCCCAAGCTCGGCAAGCTCGCCGTGTCCGAGAACACGGAACCGCCCGCCGTAGTGGTCGGGCGCGACCTCCTGAAGCTCCCGCAGGCCGAACAACGGTTCGCGGTGGCACGCCAGATCTCGTTGATCAAGGACAACCACATGCTGGTGACCAGGCTTTCGCAGGCGGACATCATGCGCCTGTTCTACTCGGCGGTGCGCGTGATTGACTCGCGGTTCCAGGCGCCCAAGGGCCACGAGGCGGCGGTGGACGAGATCGGAAAGCGCATCGGCAAGGCCATTTCCAAGAAGTCGCGGAAGGCCCTCGAGGGGCTGGCGCAGGATTTCATGCGGGCGCCGGGTTTTGACTTTGCGACGTGGATCAAGGGGGCCGAGCTCACGGCCAACCGCGCGGGGCTCGTCGCGTGCAACGACCTCCAGTCGGCCGTCATGTACACGTGGCGCCGGGTGCACAAGGACGAGCCGCCCCCTCTGGGCGGGACGTCAACCGAGATCCAGAACAACCTGAACCGCAACGACGACGCCCGCGACCTCCTGGTCTTCGCCGTCTCCGAGGAGTACTTCGCCCTCCGGCAGTACCTGAGTCTTGCCATCGCATGACCTAACCCCCTCCCCTGCTCCATCTTGTGGAGAGGGGAGGCCCGGCAAGCGCGACGTCTTGGAATGCGGTGGCCGATGGCCTCGCGCACCCGAACAAAGTGAGCGGTGACGGGGCGGCTCGACGCCCCGCCTGTGCGTTTCAGGACCGCCCCTACTGTCCGTGGTCGTCTTCGCCACCGTCCGCTGTCTCCCCCGCAGCCGCCGCCTCTCCCGGCCTGCCTTCCCAGCAAACGAATTGATTCCGCTCGACGAAGGTAGTAGCATCACACACAGCCTTATTATCGAAACCCGGAATACGCTGAAGCCGGCGGAGTAGTTCCGCCGAGGCGGCGGCACCATTCGGCACGGCGCAGCCACGATCTCCTGCATCCACCAAAACGAAGAAGAAGTCCTCGCACGCAGGCCCGTCGTCCGTCGTGACGATCATGACCTTCGTCAGATGTTTCCATTCGATCTCCTCGTTCCGGCCGCCGCGCATCTGCCTGCGCACGCCCCGGTCGTCAACAGTCAAATTCTCCGGTTCGCCGGGGATGGCACGGCCATCTTGCCGGAGTGGACGGATGAAACGAAACCACAGCACCACGAAAGTGCAGAGAGACAGCGTGAAAAGCGCGGCGAGCGTCGGGCGATACTCCGTGGGCACGACCAGCCCGACCGCCACCGCACCCGCCAATCCCGCGGCAATCGCGACCCTCGCGCCCCGTTTCAAGTCAAAACCCGCTCTCGAGGCAGAGGCATGTCAGCTCGCCGGCAGTGCCCCAGCTTCCGCATTCCGGGGCATTCCCGCACGTCGGGCACAGGGTCGAGATCGAGTGTGCCGCGAGATCCAAGGTGCCCTGTCGCTCGTGAAGATCGAAGAGCTCTTTGAGGTATTTGCCCGCGACAAGTCGGTGTACGGCGTCTTTCTTTTTGAGGCCCAGCCAGGCGAAAACACCTCTGTCACCGCGCGACGAGTTGCACTTCCTGCATGACAGGACAAGGTTGCCGGGACTGTCCCCGCCGCCTCTTGAGCGGGGGATCAGGTGGTCGGTTTCAAGATCAGCCGCCGCTCCGCAGAAGACGCACTCCTTCGGGAACTCTTGTTCTTTCTGCCACTCACGAATCGTGCCCGACATCGAGATATCGCCGGATTTGAGCGCCTTGAACCTGTCCGACACGAAACGGTAGTTGATCTCATTCAGCGCAGAACGCGAGATCAACTTCGCATACTCATAGAGGATCTCGTCACGAATCGATTTGACGTATTTGGGCGGCATGTGTTCCTTCCCTTGAAGCAAACCGACGTTAACAGAACGACATCGCTCTCGCAAGACGGCACAGACGGCCAGCACGTGTCTTCTTCGCTGTGTCGCCCATTCAGGGCTTCCACGACGTTGGACATCCGGGCCCGGGGCGTTGCCCTGAACGTTATACACATGTCACCGTGCTACAGATGGCGAAGCCCGCAGGTTTCACGACGAGCCGCCAGTGCATCGGCGCATTCTGCGGCAATGGTTGCGATTCAGAGCGAGCTACATGTGTTCCGAT
>JACRCP010000357.1 GCA_016218965.1 Deltaproteobacteria bacterium
CCGAATGCACGGCGCGGTTGCAGTCGAGAACCTCGTTCCCCCACGGGTACTTACGCCCGTCCGTACCCCTTGCCGCCTTTTCCCATTCGGCCTCGGTCGGCAATTTCTTCCCGGCCCACGTGCAGTACGCCTTCGCCTGGTTCCAGTCCACGCAGTTTATCGGGTGGGTCTCTTTTCCTCCGACATTGTAGTTGCAGCCGCTCCCGGTGTTCGCCGCGGTGCAGCCGCTCGCCGTCACGCACGCCAAGTACTCGGACGCCGGCACCTCGTACTTGTCTATCTTGAACGCCGGCACCGTCACGCTGTGGTACGGGTCCTCCCTGCCATCGCCATAACACTCCGTGTCCACGGCGGTGTTGCACCCCATCATATACGCCCCCGCCGCCACGTCGCACATGTCGCCGCCCTTGCCGGTGGGAGAGGGGCCGCAGGAGATGACAATGCCGGTGTCCGGAGAGCCGGCGTCAGAACCACCGTCATAACCCCCGTCGGTACCGGTGTCCTGGACACTGGTGTCCTGCAAACCGATGTCCGCACCGGTGTCGGCGACACCGGTATCTTCGCCGGCATCCGGCCCGATGTCTTGCCCGGTGTCTTCGGCCGCATCGACGCCTGCATCGGCAAGGGCGGCGTCCTCCCCCGTGTCCGGAGCGCCCACGTCAACGCCAGCGTCACGGCCAGCATCGGCGGCATCATCGGACCCGTCCTGAGCATCGTCGAAGGACGCATCGGACGGATGGGACGCATCGGCGCCAGAGTCGGCGGACGTGTCGCTGCTCCCGGAGTCACCGGCTTCGCCCGGCTTCACGCACAGATTGTCAGAGCCGCACTCCAGCCCCGGCAGGCACGTGCCGTCCTTGAAACACGCCTGCCCCTCGTCGCCGCGGTCGGGGATCGAGATGCAAGAGGAGAGGACGGCGCAGGAGGCCGCCCACGCGATGAGCAACAGGCGTTTCATCTCACCACCGCCCCGTCATGACCATCAGCGCGCCCCCCGGCGCGACTGACGGTATGAGCGCCAGCTTCTGCCCCTTCGCCCACGCCTCGTCGCCGGGGCTCAGGACCCACAGCGTCACGCCCGTGGCAACGAGCGCGCCGCCGAGGGTATAGCACGTCACCGCGAGCGCGTTGTTACGCCCTATGGCGTCCCTCTTCCCGACGGGGTCCATCCCCCCCGCCGCAAAGTCGTCGGCCGCCCCCGCGGCGAGCCCGGTGAACACGCCGCCGAGGCCCACGACGCCCAGCCCGCTCCAGAACGACACGTGGCCCCAGAGCTTGTAGGGGTTCATGGGAGGGCCGGGCTCGACCGTCTTCACCGCGGTCTGCTTTTGATCGTTGTCTTTCCGCGCCCCTGGTGGGTGCGGTCCGGACACGGGCGGATTCCGCTTCGCTTCAGCCGCCCCTACACCGGCGACCCTTGCCGAATCCAGCACCGGCGCCATCAGCTCGGCTATCAGCTTGTGCACCGATTCAAGAAGCTGCTCGCGCTCGCCTTTCACCACCGCGGTCTTGCGGGAGACGACCGCGGCCTTCGTCACGTCGATGAGCGATAGCGACAGGACGCTGGACTGCCCCACGGCGCCGACGGTCCCGTCAAGCGTGTACTGCGTCCCCATCGCCCCGGCGAGTTCGACCAGACAACTCGTACCGGTGCAACCGGCGAGCTGTTTTTGCTGCTCGGTGTTGAGCATCTGGTTGACGTCCTTCTCGCCGATGACCCGGAATCTCTTGAGATCGGTGAGGTCTTGGAGCACCAGTTCGGTGAGGATCTTGGCGATCCCCGGCCCGGCATCCTCCTCGTGCTTGATGTTGAGGACCATGATCGCCGGCAACTCGGCCGCGGCGGGTGCGGCAGTCGACAGCAACAGTATCAGCGTGAGGACAAGCAGGATGCACCAGCACGCTCCACCGTCTTGCCGTCCGGCGACGACGTTTGGAACGTCCCTGCGGGCACTTCGAACTCGGGTGGGCGTTTTCGTCGGCATCCCCACATAAGTTGGATTTCGAACCAAGACACTTGTACCACAAAAACCCCAGAACTGTCATCTCATTTGCCCCCCCCGGGAGCATCTGGTAGTATCCGCCGCCGATGGAAACGCCCAAAGACAAGAGCAACGGTAAAACCGGAGACAAGATCGAAGGCGCGAAACGCGACGCCCCGGCGCAGGACGGGCGAGCGGAGGCGGATTCACCCTGCCGCAGCGAGCGGGGGGTCCGGGGGGGAAGTTCGCGTAGCGACCCCCGGTTTGACGACGCGGCGCACGGCGAGTTCTTTTCGCAGGGCGACAAAGGACACATCTCGGACGACGCGGAGCTGGCCGACTCCATCAAGAAGCGCCCCCCGAGCAGACGGAACCCGATCGTGATGGCGTTCGTAGCGCTCTTCTCGCTGTATCTCATGTGGGACATGCGCGCCGACTTCCTCTACTTTTTCCGATGGCCCACCCCGCGCGAACTTGGAAGCGTCGAGGACCTTTCGCGAAAGGAGATGCGCGACAACTTGTACGTCGTCGTCCGGGGCATCCCCGACCCGCGAAAGGCGCAGATCGAGCTTACCAACATGGGGATCATGTCTTCCTTCTACCTGTACTTCCCGTATCTCGGGAACACCAACCTGATTGCGCGCGAGAAGATCCGCGAGGTCGACCGGCTCGCACAGGCCCCCAACGCCGACTACAACACCGCCCCGCGCGTCGGCAGGCTTTATTCCTTTGCGAAGTTCCCCCGAAAAGCCGAACTTGACGGCGTCCGAAAGTATTTCAAGGAGAAGTTCGACCGCCAGTTCGGCGACGACTCGTTCGTGCTGGTCATCGGCGAAAAACCCTGGTCGGACATCCACTACCCGCTGCTGTATCTCGTCCTCGCCGCGTTCGTTTCGTGGAACGGCTGGCAGCTCTACCGCAGGTTCAGATAGGGAGGCGGCATGGCGCTGAAAGTGTTTAACACCCTGACCAACCGCAAGGACGAATTCGCTCCGATCGAACCCGGGAAAGTCCGGATGTACGTCTGCGGCGTCACGGTCTATGACATGTGCCATATTGGCCATGCCCGGGCGTACATCAGCTTCGACGTCATCCAGCGCTATCTTCGCTATGCGGGGTTGGGCCTCACGTACGTGCGCAACTACACCGACGTGGACGACAAGATAATCAAGCGGGCGGCCGAGATCGGCGAGCAGACCACCGTCGTTTCTGAACGCTTCATCAGGGAGTTCGAAACCGACATGGACGCCCTGGGCGTGGCGAAGGCCGACATCGAGCCGAAGGTCACGGAACACATCCCGGAGATAGTCGCGCTCATCGGGAAGATCATCGAACGGGGCCATGCGTACGTCGCGGGCGGGGACGTGTACTTCTCGGTCCGTTCATTCCCCCGGTACCTCCAGCTCTCGGGGCGCCAGCTCGACGAGATGAAGGCGGGCGCGCGCGTGGAGGTCGACGAGCGCAAGCAGGACCCGATGGATTTTGCGCTCTGGAAGGAGAGCAAGCCGGGCGAACCGTGGTGGGACAGCCCCTGGGGCAGGGGCCGGCCCGGCTGGCACATAGAGTGCTCGGCGATGAGCAGCAAGTACCTCGGCGACACGTTCGACATCCACGGCGGCGGAAAGGACCTCATCTTCCCGCACCACGAAAACGAGATCGCCCAGAGCGAGGCCGCAAGCGGCAAGAAATTCGTGAACTACTGGATCCACAACGGCTTCGTGAACATCAACGAGGAGAAGATGTCCAAATCGCTGGGCAACTTCTTCACCATCCGCGAGGTGACCGCGCGCTTCCACCCCGAGGCCCTGCGCTACTTCATGCTCACCACGCACTACAGAAGCCCCATCAACTTTTCGGACCAGTCGCTCGAAGAGGCGCAGAAGCGCGTCGAGTACGCGTACCAGACGCTCGATGCCGTGAACACGATGCTCGCGGGCGGCGAACCCAAGGGCGGGAAGAACGTGAACCCTCCCCTTGTCGAGGGACTGATCCCCGCGTTCAGGGAAGCGATGGACGACGACTTCAACGCCGCCAAGGTCTTGGGGGACCTCTCCGAACCTCTCCGACTCCTAAACGAGCTTTCCTCGGGCAAGAGCGGGAAACCCAAAGACGACGTCAAAAGGACGCTCTGGGATCTCGGCACGAAGGTCGTTGAGATCGGCTCGGTCCTCGGCATAATGACGCGCGACCCCGCAACGGTGCTTTCCGAGATCCGCGACCGCAAGGTCAAGGCCAAAAACCTCGACCCCGAAAAGATCGAGACCCTCATCGCCGCCCGCGCCGAGGCCCGAAAGGCAAAAGACTTCGCAAGGGCCGACCAGGTCCGCGACGAACTGAAATCCATGGGCGTGGCCGTCATGGACACGCCAAAAGGGACCGCGTGGAGGGTCGATTGATGCCCCGGTTCGCGAGAAAAGAGCGAGAGTAACTTCCGGCCGGGCGCTCAATGTGGTACGATGATTCCGAAGGGAGGCGAGGTTCATGAATGCTCGAATCGAAATCAACCCTGCGATTCAGCACGGCAAACCCGTTATCAAGGGCACGCGCGTTCCGGTCGCCCGGATCCTGGGCGGACTGGCCGGCGGGATGTCGAAGGACGAGGTGATTCGCGAGTATGCCGTCACCAAGGAGGACGTCGACGCCGCACTCGACTACGCCACCGAGTTGATCGAGGCCGAAGAGGTGCATTCTTTGCGAGCTGCGGCGGCCGCGGATCATGTTATTCCTCATTGACGAGGACCTGCCCCGATCCGCCGGTGATCTGGTCAGGCGATTCGGATATGAAACGATTGAAACCCGTGATACCCACCTTCGCGGAGGCGAAGATCCCGCCGTCTATGATTTCGCCAGAGCGCACGACCTGTGCCTCATTACCGGGGATTTCGATTTCGCAGACATCCGGTGCTACCCCCCATCCGGGAGCCGTGGAATCGTGGTGCTGAAGCTCCCAAAGAACGCAACGGCGAGGTACATCACCAGCCTTCTGGAAACCTTCGTCTCGCGCGGCGACCTTGTCAGCCAGGTCGATGGCAGACTGGCGATCGTTGAACCGGGCCGCGTCAGGTTCCGAAAATCCCTGTCTGATCCGTAGGTCGTTCATGCCCGTGATCGTCCAGAAATACGGCGGGTCGTCGGTTTCCGAGCCCGAAAAGATCAAGCGCGTGGCCGAAAAAATCGTCGCGACCATGCGCGGGGGGCGTGACGTCGTCGTCGTGGTGTCGGCCATGGGGCACACGACCGACGAACTCCTGAGAATGGCCAAGGAGATCGACCCCTCCCCCGCCCGGCGCGAGCTCGACATGCTCATGTCGGTGGGCGAGCGCGTTTCGATGTCGCTTTTGACCATGGCCATCCAGAAGCTCGGGTGCGAGGCGATCTCGCTCACCGGTTCGCAAAGCGGAATCATCACCAATGACAGCCACACGAACGCCCGGATCATCGAGGTGCGGCCGTACCGCATCCAGGACGAGATCGAGCGCGGGCGGATCGTGATCGTCGCGGGTTTCCAGGGGGTGTCTTACAAGAAGGAGATCACGACTCTGGGGCGCGGCGGGTCCGATACCACCGCGGTTGCGCTTGCTGCCGCGCTCGGCGCCGAATACGCCGAGATCTTCTCGGACGTCGACGGCGTCTTTTCGGCCGACCCGAACGCCGTCCCGGAGGCAAGAAAGATCGAGCGCCTCTCGTACCAGGAGATGCAGGAGATGGCCGAGGCGGGGGCGAAGGTCTTAAACGCGCAGGCGGTCGAGTTCGCGAAGCAGAAGGGGATCGTCATCTACGCGAAATCGACGTTCTCGGACGGCGCGGGCACGCACATCGGCCGGACGGTCACCGACCGGACCGGGCAGGTGATCGGCGTTGCGTACGAGAGCGAATTGGTCCACCTCCAGGCGGCCGGACTGGCCCCGGAGCCGATGTCGGAGCTGCTTAGGTTCCTCGACGGGGCGCAGATCGTGGGGAAACAGCTCAGGGTCGAACAGGTCGACGGCTCGATGGAACTGTCACTTGTCGTGTCGCTCCAGAACATCCACGACTTCGCGGCGTCCAAAGAGGCTCTTCAGAAACGTTTTGGCCCTGCAGTGTCGATCACCGAAGACCTCGGCGCCGTCAGCCTGATAGGCGACGGGATCAACGCGGACAACGGGAACGTCCGCCGCCTGCTCGACGTTCTTGGGAAAGCCGGCATTCAGCCGCGCTCGGTATCCACTTCGTCATTCCGAATCACAACGCTCGTGCCCGAACACGCGGTCAGGCCGCTCGTGGCAGCGTGCCATCGGGAGTTCATCAGCGGTGCGGACCGGGGGAACGCAACGTAAGAACGTTTGGCCGCCCGTCTTGCTCCCCGGCTGCGCCTTCGCGGCGTTTTCGGATGTGTCGTTGTGCGAGGGCGCCTTTGCAGGCGCCCGGCGGTTGCCCGAAAACTCGGCTACAGCACAGCCGGGTCGCGTACGTTCGGCGACGTCAAAGCCTGTTTCGCGCGGGCCTGCCGATCCCGTACTTCCTGAGCTTGCCCTGAAGCGTCGTGGGCTTGAGACCGAGCAGGGCCGCGGCGCCGGCGGGGCCGTGGATCTTCCCTCCTGCGGATCCGAGCGCCAGGATCAGAAGGCCCCTGACCGCGTCGTCGAATCTTTCGGGTCTTGACGGGCCCGCGCGGACGCCGGCGTCCCCTGCTCTTTTTTTCGGCGGCGCGGCCTCGTTGAGAACAAACGACGGGCCCGGGCTGAAAAGCAGCGCCCGTTCCAGGAAATTCTCGAGCTCGCGCACGTTGCCGGGCCAGTCGCGCGACTCGAGATCGCGAAGCACGTTCTCGGGCACGTCGGGGGGTTTCCGGTTCATTGCGGCCGAGTGACGCTCGACGAAATATTGAACGAGCGGCCGAAGGTCCTCGCGCCTCTCTGAAAGCGGCGGAAGGATGACGGGAAAGGTGCTCAACCGGTAGTACAGGTCCGCACGGAAAGAGCCGTCGTCCAGCAGTTTCTCGAGCGGCCGGTTGGTCGCCGCCACGACGCGGACGTCGACCTTGATGGTCTCGTCCCCGCCCACACGCTGGATCTCGCGCTCTTGAAGGGCTCGCAGGATTTTCACCTGGACGGGGAGCGGCGCGTCACCGACCTCGTCCAAAAATATCGTCCCGCCCGAGGCCTGCTCGAAACGGCCGTTTTTCCGCCGGATCGCCCCGGTGAACGCGCCTTTCTCGTGGCCAAAAAGCTCGCTCTCGATGAGGGTTTCGGGGATGGCGCCCAGGTTGACGGTGACGAAAGGCCCCCCGGACCGGCGCGAAAGCTCGTGGATCGTCCTCGCGATCCCCTCCTTGCCCGTCCCCGTTTCACCCCGGACGAGCACGGTCGTGTCCGTCGGCGCGACGAGCCTCACCTTTTCCATCACGTCGCGCATGAGCGGGCTTTCGGCGATGTACCGCCAGCCCTGCCGCGCCTGACGAATCTGGTCCTTGAGGATCGTGTTCTCGCGGCTCAAAAGGCGGTTTAGGCGGCGGACTTCCGCGACCATCATGCTGTTGTGCAGGGCGATGGCGATCAGGCGCGAGATTTTCTCGGCGGCGTCAAAGCAATGAGCGACCAGTCCCTCTTGCGGTACGTGCACTATCTGCAGCGCTCCTAGCGCCCGGTCTTCGAATATGAGCGGGAAACACACGAGCGCCCCGTAACCCAGGCTCCGGAGCTCTTTTTCCTCGGTGTAACGAAGCGCAGCCCGATCCAGCCGTTCGACGATCACCGGGGCTCGTTTCCTGAGCGCCTCCTCGACCGCGGTCCCGGCCATCGGCGTGCGCGTACCTGGCACCGGAACGGGGTGCGTCCCGTCGATTACCAGCAGGACCTCAAGAGTGTCAGGTTCGCCCTCGACGACCGTGTAGATCCCCGTCCGCGTCGCGCCGAAATTGGTCTTGAGCAGCGTGGCAGTCCTCCCAAGAACCGCCTCCATGTCAAGCGACGAGAGTACGGTCTTGATGGCCTCGTCGAGGATCGATTCGCGGTTGGCGACGTCGCAGTGGCAAACCATGGGTCGTTATGTAACCATATTTCGTTTTCGTTTGCAACCTTATTTCGTTTTCGACTTCGGCCGCGTCAGGATTTCTTACATGATTCCGATAGCATCGCGTTCGGCACGACCGTTGCTATTCCGTCCCTGCGGCGGCAGGACGCGATCGAACCCATGGAGGTTTCAATGCAAGGCGGAACGAAAAAGATGTGCCCCGGGCAGGACACGCAGTTCTGGGGTCCCGCCGACATCTTCGACGTGAAGTGCGCGGGGTGCGGAAAGGCCGTCGAGTTCTTCAAGGATGAGGTGAGCCGCGTGTGCGCCGGGTGTGGCGCCAAGATACAGAATCCCAAGTTCAACATCGGCTGCGCCGCGTGGTGCGCCCATGCCGAACAATGCCTTGGCGCCGAGATCACCGCGCAGTTCCGCGAGGGGAAGGCCGCCGAGGCCGCGCGCTCGCTCCGTTCACGACTCATAGACGAGATGAGGCGCGAGTTGGGGACCGATCGGCGCCGGATCGAACACGCGCTCTCCGTGCTCGACAACGCCGAGAAGATCCTCGACCGCGAGGGCGGGAACAGGCGCGTGGTCACGGCGGCGGCCATTCTCCACGACATCGGGATCCACGAGGCCGAAAAGAAGCATGGCTCGACCGCCGGGAGCCATCAGGAGAGCGAAGGCCCCCCGATCGCCCGGCGGATCCTCCAGGACGTCAAGTTTCCCAGGGGCGAGATCGACGAGGTGTGCGAGATCATCGCGAACCACCACCGCGGCGGGATCACCACGAAAGAGTTCGACTGCCTGTGGGACGCCGATTGGATCGTGAACATCCCCGACGAGGTCGGTCTGAACGACAGGGAGAAGCTCAACCATGTCATCGAGGAAGTCCTTCACACGGGCACGGGCCGCCAGCTCGCCCGAGCCCGGTACTGCCGGTGAAGCCGCGGCGCGCGGCGCGGAGAAGGTCATGAGAAAGACGAACCTGAAAGAGATGGCGCGTTTCGGCGGAGAGCCCGCGTTCCGGTGGGTGGACGAGGCCGGCGCCTTCAGGCGCGCGGTGGTCTCGCTTGACGCGGGCCAGTCGCTGGGGAACGAACGCCTCGACACCCCGGTCTCGCTGCTCCTGGTCGAAGGACATGCCTCGGTCAACGCCGAAGGACGGCAGGTCGAACTTCGCGCCGGCGACCTTCTGGACATACCGCCGTTTCTTGACCATTCGATTACGGCGCAGAGCCGCTCGATCCTGTGGCTGCACCGTTACGAGGGGGCCGACGCCGGTTGACCCGGCCCGAAAGGAATCTCATGCAGATCAGCGCCGACACCAAGATTCACGACCTCATCACCGAGTACCCTGAGCTTCTGGAGTTCCTCGTGGGCTACGCCGAGGAGTTCAAAAAGCTTCGCAACCCGATCCTGCGGAACACGATCGGCCGCGTCGCCTCGATAAAAGAGGCGGCCGCGCTCGCGAATTTTTCGACCGACAAGTTGCTCGCCGACGTGGTCGCGGAGGTTGCGCGAATCGACGGCCTTCGCGGCAAGGCCCCGGCTCCGGCGATCAACGACCGTGCGGCGCGCGTGGCCGCCATGAAATCGATCATAAGGGACCTCCACGCAGGCGCCGACAAGGACGCGCTCAAGGCCCGGTTTGCGTTGCTGCTGAAGGGCCTCGACCCCTCCGAGATCGGGACGATGGAGCAGGAGCTCGTCGCCGAGGGTCTGCCGGTGGAAGAGATCAAGCGGATGTGCGAGGTCCACGTCGAGATGTTCAAGGAGGCGCTCGCCAAAGGCGGGGGGGTGGCCGCCGGGCCGGGGCACCCGGTGCACGGGTTCATCGCCGAGAACCGCCGTCTGGGTGAGGCCGCCGACCGGATCGAATCGGCCGTCAAATCGCTTGGGGCGCCGCCCGATCAGAAGGCCTTCCATGCGCGGCGTCCCGAACTGCTCGATCTCTACGAAACGCTCGGGACGGTGGAGTTCCACTACCGCCGGAAGGAAAACCAGATCTTCCCGCTCATGGAGAAACGCGGATTCGCGGCCCCGACACAGGTAATGTGGGGCGTACACGACGAGATCCGCGCAAGGCTCAAGGCGACGCGCCAGGCGATCATCGGCGGAGACGCGGCCGGACTCGTTGCGCGAACCCCGGAGCTCCTGCAGGCGATTCGGGACATGTTTTTCAAAGAAGAGAAGATCCTGTTTCCGATGGTTCTCGACGTGCTCACGAAGGACGAGTGGGAGCGGATCGCCCGCGGCGGGGCTGACCTCGGTTATTCGGCGGGTTACCGCCCCCCAATAACGGCCGCCGCTGCGCGGGCGCCCGTTCGTGCCGCCGGGGACGGTGCCGGGATACTCAACCTTGACACAGGGTCAATCACGCCCGAGCAGATCAACTTGATCCTCAAGGCCCTGCCCCTCGACGTCACGTTCGTGGACGAGAACGACGAAGTCCGCTACTACACGGCGGGGCGCGAGCGAATTTTTCCGCGCAGCCCCGAGGTCATCGGCCGCAAGGTCCAGAACTGCCACCCGCCCAAGAGCCTTCACAAAGTTAACGAAATCCTCGACGGATTCCGGGACGGCAGCAGAAACAGCGCGGAGTTCTGGATCAACTTCGGCGGCCGCTTTGTCCATATCCGGTACTTCGCCCTCCGCGACAAGCGTGGTGCGTACCGCGGCTGCATCGAAGTGACGCAGGACGTGACGGAAATCAGGCACATCGAGGGGCAGAAGCGGCTCTTGGACTAGGTCTTGGAGTGCGGTGGCTTGACACCGCCTTGCAGTTGGCGCCGGCTTGACGGCGCCGCGATGGAACGGAAGGAAAGGACGGCTATCATGAGCGACACGATTCGAAGTGAATCAGGCATTCCAGCAGCGAAGGCGGTGCGGATCGAGACGCTCGTCGACTACGCCCCCGGGGCGGTGGTGAGCAAGACGCTCGTCCAGCGCGGAAAGGGCACAATCACCCTCTTTGCGTTCGACAAGGGACAGGGCCTAAGCGAGCACACGGCCCCGTTTGACGCCTTCGTTCAGGTCCTTGACGGCGAGGCCGAGATCACCATCGGCGGCGAGGCGGTACCGGCCAGGGCCGGTGAGACCGTTCTCATGCCGGCGAACGTCCCGCACGCCCTTGACGCCCGGACGCGGTTCAAGATGCTGCTTTCGATGATCAGGGAGTGAAACCAAGGGGGTCGTGGACAACCTCACCCCAGCCCTCTCCAATGTGGAGAGGGAGATTGCGGAAAAGGTCGGTGCTTGGGCTGATACATTGAGGAGGCTGAAATGGCTGTCGCGAAAACCCTGCGGAAGATGATTCGGATTGACGAGGACCTCTGCAACGGGTGCGGACTCTGCATCCCGAACTGCCCCGAGGGCGCCCTCCAAATCATTGACGGGAAGGTCCGCCTCGTGAGCGAGAGCAGTTGTGACGGTCTCGGCGCGTGCCTCGGGCACTGCCCCGAAGGGGCGCTCACCGTCGAGGAGGCCCCGGCCGAGCCTTAC
>JACRCP010000359.1 GCA_016218965.1 Deltaproteobacteria bacterium
CGTCCGTTTGGCGAAGTGATCAAGGTACCAGTTGATCGCCGCGGCGAGACCGTAGTCCTCGAGCACCGCCGGGTGCAGGTCCTCCATGAAGCGCCGGATCCGTCCGGCGACCCCCTCGACGAGCCGGATGGAGTCATCAAAACGGCCGAGAACCGGCGGCGGCGCGCCCGAGAGGGCGTCTCGTACCAAGTTGAGGTTGAGCCCCAGCGTAGTCAGGTCCTGCCCGACCTCGTCGTGCAGGACCTGCGCAAACCGCTTCCGCTCGGCCTCCTCAGTCTCGGCGAGCCGCGTGTTGAGCGCCTGTACCTGCTCATCGGCCCGCTTGCGGGCGAGCGCGATGCCGATGCTGGCACCCAGCCCCTCGAGGAATTGAATCATCTCCTCCGTGAACAGGTCTCGCCTGCGGTCATTGAGCTGAAGGAGTCCAATGCTCTCTCCGTCCGATCGCAGCGGGATGAGCGCCACTGATTCGTATCCCTCGCCGTTGCACCGGTTGCGCGTGCGCGCCTTGCGGTCCTCCACGGTGGTCGAGGCCAGAAGCTCGGTGGTGCAGTTGGTCCAGAAGCTGCCGCCGCGGGTGAAAAACGGCTTGGATGGATTGGTCCGGCCGCGGATGACGTTTCCGCACATGCACTCAAGCACGGGGTTTCCCCGCGAATCCCTGAGGACACCCCCCGCTTCAGTCCGCTCACACAGGTATCGCTCTGCAAGCACGAAGTGCCGGGGAAAACCGCTGGTCTCGAAATAGGGAAAGTCGTCCCCCTCCTGAAGGCGGAGCCCCACGGCCTCGAACCCTGTGGCTTGTCGTATCAGCCGCAGGATGTTGCGGATCGTATCCTGGGGGTCCTCGGGATGGTTGAGCCTCTCAAGCACGTCGCGCGCGAGGCGCACCTGCTTTTCGGCCGGCAGGCGGGCGATTTCGATTTTGTTGTTCATTGTGCCGCTCCGTCGCTCACGGCGCGATGGTGCATGCCCCGGCACAAGGAGTCAATTGTACAAACGTGCAGTTTTTGGGACCGTGGACTGCTGCGGCGGCGAATTTGTTAAGGAAAACCAAGGCCATACGTTTGGGGGTCACGCCCGAAAACGAACCGAACTGGAATTGCCAAATAGTAGTGCGAAATTTCTTTGTCTAGCCGTGGCGAACGAGGCGGCCGAGGAGAGCCATGACGGCGATCCCGGAAAGAAACAGGCCCGAGTGCGCGTACCGATGGCCCGAGTTCCGGTGCATCTCGGGGATCAAATCCGAAAGCGCTATGTGCAGAAACGACCCGCAGGCGAACGCCACGGCGTAGCCTTCGACGGGAAAAGACTCAAATACGCCGCGCACCGCCCAATAGATGGCCGCACCCGCCGGAACGAGCAGGGCAAAGACTATCATCATCACGACGATCTTCTTTATGCCGTAGCCCGCGTGCGCGAGGATTGTAGAGAGCGAGAACGCGCTGGGGACCTTGTGTGCCAGGATCGCTAGGAAGATCGAAAACCCGAGCGCCGCGCTGTGCATCCCGGCGCCAAGCGCCAACCCGTCGGTGAGTGTGTGGACGGACATGCCCACGAACGCGAGGATGCCGAGTTCGTGCACGCCGCACTCCGCGCCCTCGCAGACGTGTATGGTCATGAACCGCTCGAGCACATAGAGCAGGAGGAAGCCGACCAGAAGGCCGAGACTCGCGCCCGTGCCCGCAAGCTCTATTGCCTCGGGGAGCATGTGGAAGAAGATGGCGCCGACCATGAACCCGGCCGATACCGAGAGCAAAAAAGGCAGGCGGTCGCGGGCCCGGCGCCAATAGAGCGGGAGCATGCCCCCGGCAACCGACGCGGCGAGGATGAGCGCCGAATAGACGATCAGGCTTCCGGAGTGCATTTGCCCCTGCGCTTCCAGAAGCGCGGCTGGGTGGCCATCCCGAGGTGCCGCATCTTGCGGAGGAGCGTGTTCCGGCTGATCCCCAGCATGCGGGCCGCGTCGCACTTGTTGCCGTCGCACGCCTCGACCGCCAGCCTTATGAGCGGCCGTTCGAGGCGCGGCATGATGACGTTCCAAAGCTCCTCGGCCCGGTGGCCCTTGATCTTGCGGAAGTACTCCGACAGGCGCGTATACACGACGTCTTCGAGCGACTGGTCAAACATCTCGGGCGACATCCTGTCGGGCATCGGTTCCTCCTCCCGGTCGAGGGCGCCATCTTTACCAGAATCCCAAACCGGGGGCAAGCGAAGCGCGACCGAAAACGTATCCTTTGCCCTTGGGCCGTCGTCTTGATATGCAGGACAGCATCAAGGAGGCAGGCCTATGTCAAGGAATGCTTGGGCGATTTTGGCGTTTTTGTCTGCGTTTGCATTTGTCGGCGCCGCGGGCTGCTCGTGCGACGAGACGACGGCCGAGGGCGAAACCGACGCCGGCGGAGGCGACGGGGCGGTGGGGCACGACGGGGCGGTTTCCGGCGACGGCGGGGACAAGCCGGACGGATCGCCGACTGACGGCGGTTCGGCTGACGGCGCGGCCGACGGCGGGGGCGACGCGGAAGCCGACGGGGGCGGCGACGGCGAGACCCCGGATGGCGGTGTTGTGCTCAGAATCGACTCGATAGCGCCCGCCTCGGGCTGGCGCGGAACGGACATCGCCTTCACGCTCGTGGGCGACGGCTTCCAGACCGGCGCCACGGTGACGTTTGCCAACACGCTCTCGGAGCCCCCGCACACCGCCAACGCCGCAAACGTGGTTGTGTCGGACGCCAAGACCGCGCAGGGTACGCTGCCGGCCGACATCGCCCGGCCGCTGGGCCTTTACGACGTCACCGTCACGAACCCCGACTCGAACACGGCCACGCTCGAAGATGCGTTCGCCGTGCTCGCCAACCCGCCGCCCGAGATTGCCGACGTGGCGCCCAAGACGGGATGGACGGGCGACGCGGCCGACGGGGTCCTTTCGGACCCGATCGTGAACGTCACCGGCCAGAACTTCGTTTCGACCCCGGCGGTGCGGTTCATCCTGGCCGCGAACCAGTCCACGTATTTCTTTTCGCCAAGCGTCGCGTTCGTGTCCCCGACCTCGGTCACGGCCGTCGCGCCGACCGAGTCGTACGGGATGCCCGCGGGCGACTACATCGTCGAGCTCATCAACCCCGACAAGCAGTCCGACGCCTGGGAGACGTTCACCGTCACCGGCACGCCCGCGCCGCGCATCGACTCGATAGACCCGATCCGCGCGCCGTCCAACACGGGCGCCGACCCCTTGAAGATCACGGGCGATTACTTCACCGCCGACAGCAAGGCGGCGGCCGTGACACAGACCGGCGACATCGACCTGCCCACGACGTTCGTTTCGGCGCAGGAGATCAATGCCGTGATCGGCGGCGGCGTGCTCCAGATAGGCTTTTACCCGATCAAGGTCACAAACGCCGACGGCCAGTACGACGTGTACTATGCGTATCAGTCCACCCCCAGCTCCGAGGGCAAGTTGACCGCGTGGACGCCCATGCCTTTCGACCTGGCGATTCCGCGCTGGAAGCACGCCGGCGTGGTCATGCGCGACGAGTTCAACAACCCGTACGTGTTCATCGCCGGGGGCAACGACGGGACCGCGTTGCTCGATTCCGTCGAGCACGCGCCGGTGGACTTTTACGGCGGGCTGGGCGGGTGGAAACCCCCGATGCAGTTCGACGCGGCGACGGGATGGCGGATCGAGAATCGGCTCAAGACCGCGCGGCAGACCTTTGCGCTCGCACGGTACAAGGGCTGGGTCTACGCGGTCGGCGGGGCGAACGCCAACGGCGCCTTGAACTCGGTCGAGCGTGCGTTCATTCTGACGTCAAAAGGCGCGCCGCAGATGGAGCGGCCTTCGTACACGATGCTTGCGGGGTCGCTCCCCAAGGGCACGTGGTACTACAAGGTCTCGGCGGTGTCGGCCGACGGCGAGTCGCTCCCCGGGCAGGAGGCGATCCTGGGCGGGGTCGAAGGCACCGCGATCGTGAAATGGCTCTCCGTCCCGGGCGCGGCCTCGTACAACGTGTATCGAAGCGTTTCCGCCGACGGCATCAGCGGGAGCGAGCGCCTGCTCGCGTGGAATGTTCCCGGGACGACGTTCAACGACGACGGCGAGGGCGCCCTCACGCCCGCCCCGGCGTTCCTCCGCGCCGCCTCTCGCGACACCGCCAACGCGACGCTTGCCGAAGGCCTGTGGCGTTACCGCGTCTCGGCCGTCACCGCCGCGGGCGAGACGCTCGCGTCGTACCCGATGGACGCCGAGGTCGCCGCCGGGGGCAACTCGGTCCTGGTCCTGTGGGACGCGGTCATCGGCGCCGCGTCGTACAACGTCTACCGCACGGCGGCTGTTGACGCGACCGGCGGCGGCGAGTTCCTGCTGGCCTCGGGGGTGGCCGTACCGGAGTTCACCGACGACGGGTCCGCGGCCGTGGATCCGGGGAAACCGGCGCCGCTGGGGATCTCCCCGCTCGAGCGCGGGTCGATTTCGCTCTGGAAACCGCTTGACGCGACGCCGCTCAACGAAGCACGCGAGGGAGTCGGCGCCATATATGTCCAGTCGCCCGACGACAAGCCGTTCCTGTACGCCGTCGGCGGCCGTTCGTCCACGGCGGCGTACTTCGACTCGGTCGAGAAGACCGCAATAGACCCCGACACCGGCGATCTTCTGGGCTGGGCCTACGACACGACCATGAACGTCCCCAAGGCGTTCCACGCGCTGGTGACCAACCAGGGCCGGAACGAGATCGAGATCCCGCAGGGCGGCGGGGGCCAGCCGCCAATCACATTCGACTGCGACAACGGCCCGCACATCGTCGCGGTCATCGAGGTGACGCCGGTGTACGCACAGACCGGCGTGGGAGGGCACGTAGGCTACACGGCGCTCGCCAAAGACGCCTCGGGCTGCATCATGAAGGGCCTCCCGATGACGTGGACGAGCTCGGATGTCGCCGTCGCGACAATCGACGCGGCGGGCGTCGCGACGGGGATGGCAAAAGGGACCACGTTCATCACGGCCTCGTACGGCGGCGTCACAAGCAACAAGGCCCAGTTCGACGTCGTGGACCAGCCGGTGACCGGGGTCATGCGCATCGAAGTGACGCCGGCCTCCGCGACGAAAGCCGTCGGGGAGACCCAGCAGTTTGTCGCCACGGCGTACGATGCGCAAAACGCCGTGATCCCGAACGTGACGTTTGCGTGGAAGTCGAGCAGCGTGGCGGTCGCGCCGGTCAATGCGACCGGCCTCGCCACGGCCGTCGCCGCGGGCACCACCGGGATAACCGCCTCGGCCGGCGGCGTGAGCTCGAACACCGCGTTGCTCACTGTGACCGGCGGGCCAAGCTGCGGGGTAGCGTTCATCACGATCGGCCCCAACGCCGCCGGCACGCCGGTCGGCGGCAAGGTGCAGTTTGCCGCCCACGCGTACGGCGGGATGTTCCAGGAGATCCAGGGGATTGCCTTCTCGTGGTACTCGACCAACCCGAACGTCGCGACGATTGATTCGACGGGGCTTGCCACCGGGGTCGCGGTGGGGACGACCAACGTCTTTGCGACTGCGTGCGGCGTCGAATCCAACCGCGCCGTCCTGACGGTGTCATCCAGCGGGCAGTGCGCGCTTTCGTCAATCCGCGTCCGCCCCGAAAACGCGACGATCCACGTGAACCAGACTCAGGAGTTCACGGCCGCCGTCTACGACTCGTGCGGGAACATGCTCAACGGAGTGTCCTTTGCCTGGGCATCGAGCAAGACCGCGGTTGCGAGCGTCGCCGACGGCCTCGCGTCGGGCCTTACCCCGGGTGTCACCGAGATCACCGCCGCATCCGGCGCCGTCACGAGCAACAAGGCCGTGTTGACGGTCCTGTTGCAGGAAGGCGCCGACGAGACGCCTTACATCTACGCAATCGCGGGTGACGACGCGTACACCCCCAGCAACGACGGCGTACAGTCAATCGTCTACGCGACCGTGGGCGCCGACGGGGTGCTGTCGGCGTGGAAGTTCGCGGCCGAGGAGACCACCAAGCGGCTGATGGGCCTCCAGGCGCTGCTGTACTTCGACTTCCTGTTCACGTTCGGAGGGGCCCAAAAGGAGGATGCCGGCGGCGTCACCGCGTCCAACACCGTCGAGCGTTTCGCGTGGCGGCTCTCGGACGGCGATCTGACCGACAAGCAGAACACCGGCGCGCAGATGAAGACATCGCGATCGTTCTTTGCGCTGGTCCGGATCAACCCATACATCTACGCGATAGGCGGGAACTCGGGCGGAATGACGTTGGTCGCGACGACCGAAAGGATACCGCAGTAACAGAAACGTCGGGCGCAGAGGCCCGCGGTCCCGGGTCTTTCCGGGTGCCACGGACAATCCCGGGTTGTCCGTGTGCGACTGGTGGACCCGCACGGACAAGCTACGCTTGTCCGTGGCACCCGCGCCCGGGCATCGCACTCACTTCCTGAGCTGCATCACCATCTTCCCGAGGTTGAGCTTGTACGTGACCTTTGGCGGCTGGTTTTGGCCTGCGATTGTGAACCAGAAGTAGTCCGGCCCCACGTCCTTGCTGATGATCCCGGGTTGGTAGCCCCCCTGCCACGCCACCGGCATGGTCTTGGTCGCCCATGCCGCCGCGAGGGTCCATGGACCCCACGGGTTCGGCGCCTCGAAGAGATCCGTGTCTGTAAGGAAAAGGTAGCGCCCTATGCCCGGGTGGTACATGGCCGAGCCCTGCGCGGGAGTGGAGAGTCCGGCAAGCGGCGAAGCCGCCGCCTGATTTGGATTCCAAAGAGGCTCCGCCGCGTTCAGACCCGAAAAGTACTCATAGGCACCGTAGTCGGCGATGCCCGACACAGGCACCCGAGTCAGGTACACGCCACCGGTCCATCCCCACTCCAAACCGATGCCCAACCCGTAGACGTAGCCGTCGGTGTTCAGGGCGTAGGCCTTCCCCATGTTGACGAAAAAGAGACAGCGGAACGGCGAGTTGCGGTCGCGGGTCCACGGCGACGCCCCCGCCGGCGGCGGCTTGCCCTCGCCGTAGAAACCCAGACGCGTCCATGTCGTGCCATGGTCGTCGGAGTAGGCGAGGTAGCCGATCCACGCGTCGCCGAGAGGCGAGTGGAAGTGCCCGTAGAGCCGCCCGCCGGCGTAGAGCAGGCTCGACGGCTTGTCGTTGACGGGCGGGTTGGCCGTAGGCGCATCGTGGTTTCGCTCCTCGGCCGAGATGTTCGGCAACGTGCCGGCGAAGCGCGCGATTCCGCAGTCGGTGGGTTGCGCGCTCATGTTGACCCCGAGGCCGTCGCCCCAGCCCGAGTACAGTGCGTCGTCGTCCGCCCACGTCGTGAACCACAGGTCGCCGTTCGTGGGGAAAGGCTGGATCGGATCGCCTTCGATCAACACCGACTCGATGACCGGGCCGGATCCCTGCCCGCTGTCGGCCGCCCCCGCGTCAGGGGCGCCGGTGTCGGCCGTCCCGGTGTCCGCGCCGCCAGCGTCGGCAATTCCGGTGTCCACAGTTCCAACATCCACAACTCCGACGTCCGCCGTCCCGGTGTCCGCACCCCCCGAGTCCGTCGTCCCGGCGTCCGGCACGACCTGCGCGTCCTCCCCGCCGCCGGCGTCCGTCGACGAACCGGCGTCGTCCACATCACCATCACCGGCGTCCGCCTCCGCGTCGTTCGTCACCCCGGTGTCCGCCGCACCGGAATCGGACACGGTGGTATCTGCGAAGGCGGATCCACCGTCGGATGTCCCCTCCTCCATCGCGCCCGAGCAGGCGCAAAGACTACACAGTCCGACAAGAAACGCAAAACCCAGTTCGACCGGCGCGCGCCGCAGTGACATTCTCATGGTTTACCCCTTGAGAGGTTTGAGGTCATCATACCCGAACGCCGCCTGGTTGGCAAAAACGGTCCGGGTTGTCCGTGTGTTGCTGGCTTTCGTCCCACACGGACAAGCTTCGCTTGTCCGTGGCACCCGCAATCGGCAGCGACACCCGCCACGCGGCGCTCAGCACCGAGATGTTCCGAGTACCTCGTCGGGGCGCCCGCACGAGACGACCTTCCCTTCGGAAAGGACGGCGAGCGTGTCGCCGAGCGCCAGCGCCTCTTCGCGGTCGTGGGTGACCAGGAGCGTTGCGGTACGGCCGTCACGGATCAGGCGGCCGATCTCGTCAATGAAGCCTTTTCGAAACTCCGGATCGAATGCCGAAAACGGCTCGTCCAAAAAGAGCACCTTCGGCGCCGGAGCGAGAGCGCGCGCGAACGAGACGCGCGCGGCCTCGCCGCTCGATAGCGTTCGGGCGCTCCGGTCCGCGAGATGCCCCACGCAAAGGCGATCGAGCCACTCCGACGCCGCTCGCCGGGCCTCGGTTCTCGGCACATCGCGCGACAACAGGCCTTCCATCGCGTTTTCGAGCATGGTGGTTCTGAACAAGTTCGGCGCCTTGAGCACGACGCCGAACCGGCGACGCACTTCGAGGGACGACGTGAATACGGTCCGCCCCTCGTGGCAGACGGCGCCCGAGGTCGGCCCGAGCAGCAGGGCCATGATCTTGAGGAGCGTCGTCTTCCCGCTCCCGTTGGGCCCCATCACGCACGCGACGCGGCCGGGATGGAGCGCAAGACTTGCGCCCGAGAGTATCTCGGACCCGTTGGCGCGAAATGACACGCCCGCCGCTTCGAGGATGGCGTCAGCCACGGCCGGCCTCCCCGAGTTGGACGAGCGTCCCCGCGAGGTTCACGCCGAAGGCCAGCACCAGAAGGACCGCCCCGAGACCGATCGCCGCGCCGAAGTTGCCCTTCGAGGTCTCGAGTACGGCAGCGGTTGTGAGCACGCGCGTCTGACCTTCGATGTTTCCGCCCACCATCATGGATGCGCCGACCTCCGAGACCGCCCCGCCGAAACCCGCAAGCAGAGCGGCGACAAGCGATGCCCGCGCCTCGCGAAGGACCAACCACATGGTTCGTGTCCGTCCCGCCGCCATCGCGCGGATCTGGACGAGCATGTCCCCGCTCAGGCCCTGGATCCCGGCGGCGGTGAGACCGGCGATGATGGGGAGCGCAATCACAACCTGCGCGACGATGATGGCGGCAGGCGTGTAGATCAACGTCCACGCCCCGAACGGGCCGTTGCGCGAGAGCAGGAGTGCGACGAGTATTCCCACCACGACCGGCGGAAGCCCCATGCCCGTGTTGGCGAGCGCAATGACGATCCGCCTCCCGCGGAACTCGTGAGTCCCCATCAGGTACCCGAGCGGTATCCCGGCAAGCGCGGCAATCACCGTCGCGGTGAACGTGACCCTCACCGTCAGGAACGTGATCTCGGAAAGCCCTGTCGTTTCGCCCAGCAACACCGTCTACCGCCTGTTCTCCGGACAACCCATGGGGACGAACAGCGGTCCGCCCGGCTTGTCGGCGCCGTAAGAACGGATCAGTTCCATCGTCTCCTTTGCACAAAGGAACTGCGCGAAACACCGCGCGGCGCCCGCATTGACCTTCGGGAGTTTTGCCTCGTTCGTCCGGATGTAACGGTACACGTTCTTGAGTTCGTCACCGCGATCGAAAACGACGGCAAGGTTCGAGCCCGTGGCGAAAGCCCCCCACGTGGCGCTGTCGGCGAGCGTGTACGCGGCCTTTTCCTTCGCGATCATGAGCGTCTGGCCCATGCCGGACCCCGACTTGACGTACCACTTCTCTCCGTCCGGTTTCACACCCGCGGCCGCCCACATCGCAAGCTCGCACACGTGCGTCCCCGACTTGTCGCCGCGCGAAACGAACGGAGACCCCGCCCCGGCGATCCGTGCAAACGCCCCTGCCGCCGTGCCGGCGCCCTTGACGTTGGCGGGGTCCGTCTTCGGCCCGACCACGATGAACCGGTTGTACATCAGCGTCACCGGATCGATGCCATACCCGTCGGCGATGAGTTTCTCTTCATCGGCCTTCGAGTGCGCGACAACCGCGTCGGCCTCGCCCGCGCGCGCAAGCGCAAGCGCCTGCCCGGTCCCGACCGCGATCGCCTTGACCTTGATCCCGCTCGATTCGGCGAATCGCTTCACCAGAACGTCGAGCAGTCCCGTGTCGCGGAGGCTCGTTGTCGAGGCGAGCACGAAATCCCCTGCGGGACGCGGTCCGTTCGGGGCGGCCTGCCGGTTGACGCGCGCGAAGTCGGACTGCCGGGCCGCCGCGGTCCCGGCGGCAAAAACGACTGAAAGCACGGCGAGGGCCTGTGCGTTTTTCATGAACGTTCGGCCTTTCGTCCCGCGGGTACTGCGAACACCGCAACCTTCCCGCTGGGCGCCGTGTCGTAGCCCACGAGCAGCGCCGCCGGCGCGCGTTTGATGCAGTTCACCAGCGCGTCCACGAGGCGCACGACCTTCGGTTCGGCCATGTACGCCGACGGCATGACCAGCCGGAACTCCTCCTGCGTCACGGGCACGAACTCGAGCCCATGCTCCGCCGCCGCCCCCTTGATTCCGACTGTCGCATCGGCCTCGCCCGCAGCCACGGCGCGGGCCGCCTCGCGGTGCGTCAGATACGGCCCCACAAGATGATCGTATTTTTCGAGGACGCGGCCCGCATCGCGGAAGAGGCTTTCGGAGAGGGTGTACGTCGAGCACTCCTTCTCGCGAACTGCAAACCGCAACCCACGTTCGACAATGTCTCGACACGAGCGAACGGAAGCGGTCTGCCCGGTCCAGAGCATGATCCCCTGCGCCCTGTGATAGAGCGTGATCGAAAGGAACTCGCCTCCTCGGGGCACGCCGGTCGGCGCCCCCTCGACGGGGAAGTGCGCAGTGACCGCATGAACCTGGTTCTTCGAAAGGAGGTCCATGCCCCCGTGCGTTCCGAGCACGGAGTACGCGACGGGATATCCCGCGATCTTTCCCGCGTCGTAGACGATCTCGCGGAAGAGCAGGTCGTCGCTTCCGGCGACGATGAAGACATTCGGAAGGAGCCTCTTGAGCAACCCCTCTGCCGGGACGGACGAGTTTTCGCGAAGGTACTGCTCGACCAGATCGCGCGGAAAAAGCCACTTGCCCGAAATCCGCACAGCGGGAAGCCTGCCCTCCGAGGCCAACGCGTATATCTTCTTTTCATTCAGGTGGAGAAAACGGGCGATCTGGACCGTCGTCAGAAGTTCCTGGTCGTCCTTGGACATAGCGGGGGAATATCAGATAGATACGTCGGCGGTCAAGAAAAAAACGACAGAAAATTACAGAAAATTACCGGATTCGGAAAACCGGTGGGATTTCAATTGATTAACCCGCTCAAACGTAACTTCTCAAAAAGTGGTGGCGAAGCGCTTGCAGATTTCTTGACTTGGGCATTCGGTGGCTGAATAGATGATATCCGAGATGAACGAGCTTCCACCGATTCCGCCGTTGCCTGAGCTTCCGCCGTCCGGGGAA
>JACRCP010000358.1 GCA_016218965.1 Deltaproteobacteria bacterium
AACGGACTGACGGACGACGTAGTGAACGCGTGCGGGAAGTGCGACGAGCCGTGCTACGAGGAGCACTACGACGAACCGGGGAATTGCGGCGAGCCTGGGCGGAGCTGCAACGGGACCGAGCCCGACCCGACCGACCCCGGCTCGATTACGCTGGGGCAGGTGCAGGCGAGCGCGCCGTTCATCTACATCTCGGTGACCGGGCGCAACCAGGTGGCCAAGCTCGACACCGTGACCGGCCAGAAGATGTGGCAGGTGAACTCGTACGGCACGAACCCGTCGCGCACGGCGGTCGCGTTCGACTATTCGGTCTGGGTCGGCAACCGCGGGTTTGGCAACCCCAACGACCCCGGCCAATCGAACATCGTACACTTGGACCTCGACGGCAATTTCCTCTGTCGGGGTGACGTGACCGGGATAGCGCGGGGGCTCGCCATCGATGCGTACGGCAACGTGTGGGTGGGCGCCTACAACACGGGCATCCTGTACCAGTTCGACGGGAAGCTGATTGACGCGGGGCAGAGCCCGCCGCGCTGCAAACTCCTGCGGTCCGTGAGCACCGGCGTAAACATCTACGGCCTTGCGATCGACGGCAGGGGATTCGTCTACACGGCATCGCACCCGAACACCGCCAAGGTGGATGTATCAAACGGGTCCATCGTCGCGACGCCCGCCAACCCGTCGCACTACGGCGTGGCCGTTGATAAGAACAACAACGTCTGGTTCGGCGGGTGGAGCGGGGGAGGAAACGTCCACCGCATGCTTGGCGACAACCCGTACACCGTCTGGAACACCTCCGTGAACAACGTGACAGCGGTGACGGTGCACCCGGACGACGGGACGATATGGGGAAGCTCATACGGCACAAACGAGGTCGTGAAGATCGACCCCCAAAACGGCAATGCGCTGTGCCGGCACGCGGTCTCAAACGGGACCAATCCGCACGGCGTGGCGGTGGACGGCGCCGGCAAGATCTGGACGCCGCTCCGTTACGGCGGGTACGCAAACCGGTGGACGAAGGACTGCCAGCCGGACGGCTCCTTCCCCGTCGACCCCGGCCAGGAACTCTACACCTATTCCGATATGACAGGCGTCCAGCTCAGGACCATCACGACCAAGGAAGGCCACTGGGTGCAGGACTTCGACTCGGGTTACGCAAGCCCGGTCTGGTACCGCGCCGAGTGGACGGCCACCGCCAATCCGCCGGACACCGGCGTCGAGATATCGTTTAAGGCGGCCGATACCGCCGGCGGTCTCCAGAGCAACCCGACGGCGACCTGCGGGCCTTTCCAGGCCAACCAGTCGCCGGCCGATCTCACGACGTGCCCGTTTTTGTCGGGCCACCGCTGGCTGGAGGCCGACGTGAAGCTCTGGACCAAAAAAGACGGCGTGCGGCCAAAGTTTTCGGATCTCAAGATCTTCTGGGCGAGGCCTTGATTTGGAGTGCGGTAGCTTGCTACCGCTTTGTCTTCGGTGGCAGCTTGCTGCCACACGGCTCGCGAGCGCGCTCGCTCGAAATCAAAGCGCAAGCAAGCTTGCGCACTCCAAAGCGTCCCCGAAGTCCTGCGGAGGTTTGAATGCGCCGTTTGCTTTGCCTGATTGGTTTTCTCCTGCTTGTCCCGATCTTCACATCCTGTTCCTCCTCCGAAGAGGGCGTTGACGGCGGCGCGGGGCGGGACGGGGGTTCGTCGGCGTGCTCGGACGAAAGCGTCGGCAAACCATGCACCGAAGGGGTGGGCGAGTGCGAGTCGGTCGGAAAATTCGTCTGCGACGAGGACACGGGCGAGGTTTCGTGCACCGCGAAGGCGGGGAAACCCTCGGACGAGATCTGCGACGGAAAGGACAACGACTGCAACGGGGAGGCGGACGAGGAGTGGACCGACATCGGGAAGGCCTGCCAGGACGGCGTCGGCGAGTGTCTTCAGGCGGGGTTCATGGCCTGCACGGCGGACGGAAAGGGGACCAGTTGTACCGCCAGGGCGCTCCCTCCCGACGACGAAGTGTGCGACGGGCGGGACAACAACTGCGACGGGAAGACCGACGAGGACTGGCCCGAGATCGGCAAGACATGCACGTCGGGGATCGGCGAGTGCGCGCGCGAGGGGAAGTCGATCTGCAGCCCGGGCGGCGCCGGGACGGTGTGTGACGCCATGTCCGGTGAGCCCTCGCCGGAGATCTGCGACGGCAAGGACAACAACTGCGACGGCGAAAACGACGAGATATTCGCCGACCTTGGGAAACCCTGCACGGCCGGCAAGGGCGAGTGCGAAAACACAGGCCGGTATTTCTGCGCCGAGGACGGCAAGGGGACCATGTGCGACGCCGAGCCAAAACCCATCTCGGCCGAGGTCTGCGACGGGAAGGACAACAACTGCAACGGCTTCGTGGACGAGGGCGCCCCGGACTGCGCTGTGGTGATCGCCGGAAACGGCAAGGCGCCCGTGACCACGGGAAAGGGTCTTTCGGAGACGTACTTCACGTGGCCGGCGGGGATCGCGTATGACCCTGCGCGCGACGAGATGTACGTTTCGGACTCGTTTGCCAACGTGATCCTCCGGCTGACCTACGACCCGGTGGACCGGGTATGGAACTCGACCGTCCTCTCGGGCAGCGGATTTCGGGGTGACGCGGTCGGCGCCGCGCCGGGCGACGCGGAGTTTTCCCAACCCACGGGCGTCGCGTTCGCTGGCGGCGCCTTGCTGTTTGTCGCGGACACGGGAAACCACAGCATCAAACTCGTCGACACCACGACCGGCGAAACGTTTCTCGTCGCTGGAAGCGGGAAACCCGGCAAGGACGACGGCGACGGTGCGGCGTCGAGCTTCGACACCCCGCAGGCGCTCTCCGTCGGCCCCGACGGGACGGTCTTTGTGGCCGACACGGGAAACCACTGCATCAGGGCAATCACGTTCGACGCGCTGACGGCCGAGGCCACCGTCTCGACATTTGCCGGTCTGTGCGGCACGCCGGGGAGCGCCAACGCCGCGAATCCGCCGGACGCCAGGTTCAGTGGTCCCGCCGGCATTGCCGTCGACGCGGACGGCCGGGTCTTTGTCGCCGATGCCGGAAACGCGAAGATCCGCGTCATTGACGCGCAGGACGGCGTTTCGGACTACGTCGCGATACCGCAGTCGGCCCTCCGGTCGCTTGCCGTCGACGAGTTCGGCTATCTTTTTGTCACGGACGCCGCGGGGAGCCTCCGCCAGATCTCGGCGACCAAGGCCATTACGACGCTCATCGGCGGCCTCTTCGACCCGCTGGGGCTTGCCATCGGAAAAGGCTCTTCCGCGTACGTCGCCGAGCAGGGCGCCGGTGTCATCCGCAAGGTCAATCTCTCGAACGGGTCGTCGGCGCTCGCCGCCGGCACCGGGGTTTCGCCTCCGGGAGAGGGCGACCTAAACCTCCCGCTCGCGTTCCCCACCGGCGTCGCCGTGGATGAAACCGACGACACGGTGTTCATCGCCGACACTGTGGCCCACCGCCTAAAGCTCCTTGAAAACTGGAAGCTCAAAAACATCGGCGGCGACGGGACGGCGTCGTCGGAGGACGGGCTCTTCGATCTTCCATCGAGAGTGCTGTATTCGGGCGGGGACCTCGTGGTTTCGGACTCCCGCGCCCACTGCGTGAAAAAGGTCAAACTCAATTCCACAACGGGTGAATGGAAGACATCGGCGCTGGTCGGGAAATGCGGCTCGTCCGGGAACGCCGATGGTGCGGCCGCGGCGGCGCGCCTAAGCTCGCCAACGGGGCTTGCGGCCGGAGAAGGCGGCGCAATCCTGATTGCCGACACGGGCAACCACTGCGTCAGGGCGTTTGACGGGACTGACGTCAAGGTGTTCTCGGGGAAGTGCGGGACCGCGGGGCTCAAGAACGGAGCGGCCTCGGGTGTGCTCTACCGCGCGCCCGAGGGCATCGCGTGCGATGCGGGGTCAAAGACCTGCTGGGTTGCCGACACGGGAAACCACGTCATACGCGAGATCGCGGCCGACGGGACCGTGACGCCGTTTTCGGGGATCAACTCGAACCCCGGCGGGGGCGGGCCGGGGGGTTACGTGGACGGGAACTCGGCGGTCGCCAAGTTCAATGAACCTTCGGCGATCGCGCTTGGCAAAGACGGCGGATTGCTGACGCTTTACGTCGCGGACCGCGGCAACCACGGCGTCCGCACGTTAAACGACGCCGGCGCCTCGGCCACGGTGCTGGGGAAAACGATCTGCGGCCACGCGTCCGGGAAAAAGGCCGACACCGAGCTGTGCCTTCCCTCGGACGTCTTCGTGACCGCCGCCGGAACGCTTTACGTTTCGGACTCGGGGAACAACAGGATCGTAGCGGTTTACTGAGAGGT
Organism: Deltaproteobacteria bacterium; assembly: GCA_016218965.1. Classification (GTDB taxonomy): domain Bacteria; phylum Myxococcota; class SpSt-1050; order SpSt-1050; family JACRCP01; genus JACRCP01. The sequence goes on from JACRCP010000358.1 coordinate 4,343, forward strand.
CTCTGATGACGTTGAAGATGAAACTGGTGACCCTGGCCGCGGTCGTCCCAATCTGCATGCTTCTCTCGGGGCACACCGTGCACTGGAACATGTTCCGCGCCGATGTCCAACGCACGGCCTTCATCGAGGGTGCGGGGGAGATCGCGACGCCGGCCGTCAAATGGAAGTACTACGCCGGCGGCTCGCTTCTGGCCTCGCAGCTTTTCGCGGGCGATGTCAACAACGACGGCGTCATCGAGTACGTGCTGGTGTCCGGCGGCAAAGTCCTCTGCAAGCTCGCGCACGATGTTTTGATTTGGGATACGCCGTACGTGGCCGCCGCGCGCATCTGGGCGTTGGACGACTTCGACGGCGACGGGCGGGGCGAGATTTTGGTATCCACGTCGCTCGGCCGCCTCATGATCTTCAACGCGGCCGACGGCGCGCTCAAGTGGGAAAACTCCGACGACGACTTCAATTGGATCGGGACCGTGAAGGTCCTGGACCTCGACGGCGACGCTCTCCCCGACGTCTACGCGGCCGACCAGGCGTGCGGGAGCGCGGTGCGGCAACCGGCGGCGCAATACGGCGGCGCCCTGGCGTACTCGTTTGCCGGAGGGTTTTCGGGCGCCAAAAAGATCTTTGCGCTCGAACACCCGACGCGCGACTACTACTGCGGCGCACACAACGAGATAGCCGACATCGACCGGGACGGCGTCCTCGAGGTGGTCGCCCCCGGCGACAAGATTGTCTACGCGTACTCGACGGCCGACGGGAAGTTAAAGTATGTGTCGGCCGACATCGGCGCGTTCCCGTGGGGTTCGCCCACGCTCGTCGCCGCCGACCTTGACAACGACGGGGCCGCCGAGATCGTGATGCACGTCAGTTCGTCGATCGTCCGCGGTTCAAAACGCCTCCTCGCCCTCAAGGCCGCCGGGGGAAAGTTGAACGTCATGTGGCAGGCGTCGGTCCCGGAGGCTGCCTACCAGCGCGACAACGTCACGGTCGCGGCCGGGTTCGTCGGCGATCTGGACCATGACGGGTCGGTTGAGGTCGTTTATTCGCGCTACGACGGCGGGACGGCCTCGTGGTCCGCGGTGGTGGTCGACGCCGGGTCCGCGTGTCCGGGACAGACGTGGGAGCGGTTCACGGACTGCCACGGCAAAAAGATCGAGGTCCCCAAGGCGCGCTTCCTGGGCGCAGCCGACATCGACGGCGACGGTGTTTTCGAGGTCGTCCTCCACGACTACACGACAAACCGCGCGGGGGTCTACCATTTCACCGTCGACCCCGCCCCCGCGATGGAGATCGTCTTGACACTTCTCCAGGGGGCGTCCGTCGTGACCGAGCTTGACATCGATCTCGCGCGGCGGGCCGACTACGCCTCCTCCCTGCTGACGTTTGACTTCGGCGGGGATGGGAGGCGGGATCTGGCGGGCGTGCGCGCCGGCAATCTCGAAATCTACGACGTGGCCGGCGACCCGGCGGTCACCCTCGGTTCCATCGCCCCCGCCCCCAACACCGCGCGGACGTTTGTCCGGGCGGTTGCCGACCCCTCCGGTCCGGGCGGAGAGCGCCTTGTGGTTCACGTCAACGACGGGACGCTCGGGGTCCTCAATGACGGGCTCGCGCCCGAAAACGACCTTGACGGCGACGGGGTCTTTGATCTCAAGAGCGGCGGGTTCGTTTCGTCCATGCTGATTACCGATCTCGAAGACGACGCGCGGCCCGAGATCATCGTCAGCCGAAGCGGCGGGTTTATCTCGGCAATGGACGGCCTCACGACCGACCTTGTCAACCCGCCGCGGCTTCTCTGGAACCGTGCGGGCGGCCTGCCGACCGTTGCGGACCTCGACGGCGACGGGAAGTACGAACAGATCTACGGGCTGTTCGAGGGAGACAACCTCATCGTCGATGTTTTGAAACCCGACATGAAGCGCCTGTACTCCGGCGTCATCGGACTGCGCGGCGAGACCGACGGGTTCTACCAGGATCTCATATTCGGCAAGGCCGACACGGACAGCCGCCTCGACATCTACTACACGTACACCGATCCGAACAACAACCTCGCCAAATACGGGGTGCTTGCGTGGGACGGCACGTCGGCAACGGCCGACAAGCTTTGGTCCGGCGAGCACGGCCTGCCGTACCAGGGCGACGGCCAGGGGGCGCGCACCACCCTTGATGTCAACGGCGACGGCCTCGACGATTTCGTCATAAACCCGTACCGCGAGCTCCGCACACTTCACGCTTCGGACGGCGCTCTTATCAAACGCAACCAGGACACGGGGACGTACGCCGGGGTCGTGACTGTCTTTGAAGGGATGCTCATCAAGCACGGCGGCCAGACCGGGACGACGTACGCCGCGCCGCTCGCGTTTCGGCCCGGCGACCTCGGCGAGGCGTGGGCGTCAACCGTCAAGGGAGAATACCACGGCCGCTACGGCGCGGCCCTAAAATCCGACCTTGGCGCGGCGTTCTTTGCGGCAATCCGCGTGGACTCGGCGCACTTGTACGTCTACACCGTGTCTGACGGGAACCTCACCGTCGACAAGGTACTCTCGTGCGGCAGGGTGTTCGATACCGATCAGGATGCAGAGGCGGCCGGGTGCTCTCCGTTCGAGATCGCCTCGGTCCTCGCCGTCAAGGACATCACCGGCAAGGGGAACCCCGCGTTTGTCGCGGGGGCGCGCGACGGGTGGGTCTATGCGCTCGACGCCAACTTCGGGACGCTCCTGTGGTCGCTCAACTTCAGATACCCCGTGGGGGATCTGGTGGCGGGGGATCTCGACGGCGACGGCAAAGTCGAGGTCCTAGCGGCCGTCGGAGACGGGTACGTCTACGCGATCGACAACGCTGAGCTTCCGGCCCCCGCGTGGGTCTATGAAAACGACGCCGTCGATCTGGCGGCCAAAAACGGCGGCCCGGACCGCTGCCCGGCGGACCCGGACGAGGACGTGGACTGCCAGGAGGTCACGAGCACGCTTGGCGCCAACTGGGCGCCCCTCCAGGACGCGTCGGGGTACGAGTACGCGATCATCTCGCAGAACGGGACATACATCACGTACTGGACCGACGCCGGGGCCGCGACTTCGATTGTAACGCGCGACGTGAGACTCGTCTTTGATTTCAAGTACTACTTCCTCGTGCGTGCGTACAAGACCGAGAAGGGGAAGAAACTGACCTCGCCCGAAACTCAAAGCGACGGGGTCAAGATCGTGGACATCACGCCTCCGGTGGTCGCGGTCGCCGCAAACCCCAATCCCATCACACCGGACGGAGACGGTCTCTTTGACACCACGGTCATCCGCGCGGAATTCTACGACAAGACGTATGTGACCGAGTGGAAGATCGAGGTTCTCGACAAGTCCGGCGCGACGCTTTTTTCAAAAGGGCCCGAGTACGTCCTGGCAAACAACGTGAGCGCCGAGGTGCCCTACGACGCCTTTTTCGGCGGGAAACGCCTCGCCGGCGGGACCTATCGGGTGATCGCATCGGCGTTTGACATCGCGCGGCACGCGACCGCCGCCGAGACCGAGCTTCTGGTCTGCAACGAGGACCAGGTAATCGGCGAGGAGAACGGCAAAAAGGTCTGCACTTGTCCTGACCGCGACCACGACGGACATGCGGACGAGAAGTGCGGGGGCGACGACTGCGACGACACGAACCGCGAGGTCCACCCGGGCGCGTACGAGGACTGCGATACCGGCGACAAGGACTGTGACGGGAAGCCGGTGGAGTGCGAGGCCGGAACGATGTGCATCGACGGCTACTGCGCCACCCCGTGCATCGCGGGAGAGTGCCCGGTCGAGTTCGCGTGCACAAACTCGTGGTGCATTCCCACCGGCCCGTGCGCCAAGGTGCGGTGCGACGGCGATCTCGTCTGCATCGACGGCCAGTGCGTGGATCTCTGCAAAAACGTCTGGTGCGGCGACGGCGGCGTGTGCGTCAAGGGCGAGTGCGTGGACGTTTCGGACGGCGGCGACGCGGGCGACGTCACAACCGACGGCCGGCGGCCGGACGTTCCGGACGCGCCGGACGCAAAAACCGACGCGGCGAAACCCCGGCCTGACGCCGGAAGCGACGAGGAAGATGCGGGCCAAACCGGAGGGAACGACGGAGACGGTTCCGCCGAGGCCTCCGGCGAAGGCGGCTGCTCATGCGCGACTGCGGGGGTGGAGTGAAAAGGCCGTAGAGCGCGCCGCGATTTTTTCGTTTTACACCCCGGGTCCGGTCGGATAACATCCGGCCATGGGCAGATACGTTGTCGTGGCGTCGGGGCTGGCCGCAATTGCCGCGCTCTGGGCCTGCTCGTCGGATACCGCCATCCTTCTCCGGATCGACACCGATCTGCGCGTGCCCGGGGAACTCAACGGCCTGCGCGTCCGCGTGGCCTCGGATGTCAAACCCCTCATGGACGAGAAGTACGCCATCGCCGCGCAGGACGACATGCCCGCGACGCTTGCGATTATCGCCGAAAACGACCGCGAGGTGCCCGTCACCATCACCGTAAACGGGCTTCTCAACGCGGAGGTCGTCGCCGAGGGATCCGTGCGGGCGGCGTTCGTGAAGGGCGAGACGGTCGACGCGGACGTTTTCCTCAGAAGGGGCTCGGCCCCCCAAGAGGACGGCGGCACCGACGCTGCGCGCGACGCGGGCGTTGACGGGGGCCACAGGGACGCCGGCGGGGACGCCGCCGACAGGTCCGACCTGTCCGATGTGTCCGATCAGTCCGACGCGTTCGACTCCGGTGCCGCCGAAGATAACGGCGTCCTGCCCGACGCAGGCGCTGACGCCGCCGACGCGTCCGAACTGTCCGACGCGCCAGATCTGTCGGACGTGTCTGACCTGTCCGACGTGTCCGACTACGGCCTTTCGCCCGACGCCGGTCCCGGCGCAGACACCGGCGGTCAGATCGGCCTTCCGTGCGACCCGGACGCCGGCTGCGCAGGCGGGCTTGAATGCCTTGCCGAAGGCGTGCCGGGGGGCTACTGCAGTTTCTTCTGTGAGACAGACGGGTGTCCCGAGGGTGCCGCGTGCCTGAGCGGGTTCGCGCCCGATGCGAGCTTCTGCGCACGCACGTGCTTGGGAAACGAGGACTGCGACTTCCGGCCGGAGTTTGCCTGCGTGATGCTTTCGACAATCGACGCCTCGATCTGCGGCCCCGGCGCGGCCGACGGCGGTGACGGCGGTGTTGACGCGGGCGTTGATGCGGGAGGTGACGCCGGCGCGTGCCCGCGCGTGGAGGTCACGATGGTCGACCCGCCGGCCGGCAAGGTTGGCGTAGGCCAGACCGCGACGTTTTCGGCGGAGTATTTCGATTCCGCGTGCGTCAAAGACCCCACGGCTGTGTTTTCGTGGGTGTCCGAAAAATGGTGCGCGAGCTTCGCCGATCCCGCGACAGGCACTGCCATCGGCGAATTCATCGAACCGGCGTGCGTGATCTACGCCTCCTCGCAAAACGCGACCGGCCAGACGACTGTTTCCGTCGAGTCGGTCGTGACGACGTTTTCAGGGTCCGGCGCAGAAGGTTTCCAGGACGGCGCGCCGGACGTGGCGCAGTTCAACAAGTTGATCGTCGGGACAGCCGACAACTCCGGCGCGCTGGTCGTGGTGGATGTCGTCAATCAAACGGCAACGTACCGCATCAGACGCATCGACAACGCTGGCAATGTTCTCACGGTTGCGGACAACCAGAGAAGAGGCTGTGCCGACGGCGACTCGAACACGTACTCGATCACGGGTATCGGGGACGTGGCTGCAGCAGGGATGACCGACGAGGTCTATTTTTCCGACCCGGGCTGCAATGCCCTGAGAAAACTTTCAGCAGGCAGCGTCGAAACACTGTTTACCAGCGCGCCGGGTTTCGCCGACGGCGACGCGGGAGCCGCGAAAATCAACGCGCCCAGGGCACTGGCCCTCACCGGGGGCGCACTGTTCTTTTACGATACGATGAACTACTCCATTCGCATGTTCAACCTTTCCACCGGCTCAATCTCGACGTTCGCCGGAAGCGGCATCCAAGGGCACAAAGACGGCAGTGCGCTCGACGCTTTCATCAACGGTGCCCAAGGACTTGCACTTCATGGCACGTACACACTTCTTTTCACCGATTGGCCGGGATTCATCAGGTATTCGGACGGTAGCCAGGTGGGCACCCTCGGGGGAACTTCCAACGTCGGTTTCAAGGACGGCCCCCTGGCCACTGCGGAGTTCAACGAGATCAACAACATCGTCGTCCTCGACGACGGTTCGGTGTTCGTGAGCGATGCCTTCAACCACAGCGTGAGAAAGTTAGATTTCGCAAAGTCGTGGATTTCGACCGTCGCGGGCGGAAGCTGTTCGTGCTTCGCCGACGGGCTGGGGAGCGAGGCGGGCTTCTTCTATCCGCAGAACATCGTCGCGGCCAGGAGCGGTCCCCAGTTGTTCGTTCTCGATCAGTTCAACTACCGGGTCCGAAAGGTGAGGCTCTCGAGGTACTGACGACGAGGGCTTGCGGCAACCGCCTTGCGCCCGGTGCGGGCACCGGAAAGCCTGCGTCGGCATTTACGAAAGGAACGGTCATTTCGCTCAGGGACTGACGCCAATCACGAGAAGAGGCACGGCCGGGCTACCGCGGCCGTGTCGCAGGATGTTGTAAACTTCGCCTTCGAAATAGGCGATGCCGGTCGACATCATCCTGCCGCCGTCGGGATCGCGGGTCATGCTTTTCATGGGTAGAACTTCTACGCCAACGTTGATCATGCCACCGCTGTAGAACAACAGGTGCTTGACGAAAAGGTCAAATGCCACGAAGGCGTATTTTCCAAACTGAACCTCCACGGCCACCCGTTCCTTGACGAAATCCGTCTGCTTGAAAGACTTTATCGGTGCTTTGACTCCTTTGCCGACCAGGTATTTCTCCTGGTCCTCGATCGACAAGTTCAAGAGCTCCTGCATGTGCTGTCTGTTCGTGGTGACATAGTAATGGTATCGTGATTCGTCCCATCCAAATCCGTTGAAGAGATGCTTGAATGCCGCATTCAGCGCCGGTGGACTGAAAAGCTTCTTCCCGCGCATGGTCTTTTCTTTGCTGGTCTTCGTGCGCAACTTCATCGCGTCTACCCCAGCGATAACGTCTTTGATTTCCTGATAGATGGTGGATTTGTGCACGATGAGATGTTCCTCGCCGTTCAAGTGCGAGTACTTTTCGACGATTTTCATGTGTCCGCCCCGTACTTAATTGGTTTTTCCAAGAGTGCAAGCTGCCGTCCCACGACCGGTGTGTACGGTGCTTCCTTCTTCGCAGCCCAAGGGGCGACAGTCAGTCTGTTGCCGGCCGCCTTCGGGTCGTATACTGGTCTGTCCATAGGGCGGAGTTTGATAGTGCCGGCGAAGGCTTCTTGGATTCTTTTGCGGGCGATTTCGAGGTACTTTCGTTCCACGTCGGCACCTGCGCCTCGGCGGGAATGCAGGACTGCTGCGACGATTGTGGAACCGACACCCAGAAAAGGGTCAAGAACCCAGTCACCCTCGTCAGTCAGGGACAGGACGAGCCTTTCTACAAGCTCGACGGGAAACTGGCAGGGATGGACCGTCTTCTCGATGTGGTTGCTTTTCACGTTTGGGATGGTCCACAGATCCCCGGGATTCTTGCCAAGGGGGTTGCACGAATACTGCCCAGTCTTCGGTCCTTTGAAGTACTTCTTGCCGGGGTACTTTTGTGGAACCCGCACCGGGTCCAAGTTGAAGACATACTGGTCGGACTTCGTGTACCAGATGATCGTCTCGTATCGTCCGGAGAAACGCTTGGTGCAGTGCAGCCCATGCTCGAAATGCCAGACGATGCGATTCCGCATCTTCATTCCCAAACGAGAGAAAACCGGGAATAGGACGCTGTCAATCGGAACGATGCTGCTTGAATCAACGTAGTTGCCGACCTGCCAGCAAATGCTACCGCTGTCTTTGAGAACTCGGAAGCTCTCGACGATAACTTCCTCCTGTCGTTCTACATAGTGCTCCAGGCGAAGTTTCTTTTCGTACTCCTTGCCGATGTTGTACGGGGGCGACGTGACAATGAGCTGAACGCTGTTGTCCGGGATGGTCTTGAGGAAATCAAGGCAGTCGCCCTGATGGACAACAGCTCTGGCGTTGATGTCGAACTCGGCCCTGATTTGGTGATCTCGCGTCATGTCGGCGGAAACCGTAGCACGTCAGCCTTTTCCGATCAATCGGTTTGGTCGTGACCCATGGGTGCGACACCGTGTGGCGGCTTGCGGGTGCCGACTTCGGTATGCACCAACTCGTCTTCAAAAAAAGCCCGAATCAAACCTTGCGCCCGCTGCCGGCACCGAAGCGTCTGCGGCGGCATCTACAAGATCTACGCCGCGACGTACACGGTTTGAAAGGGCCGCGAGACACTGAGATCAGTACGACAACGGCGGGAGGCCATTCATGGACCGGTCAAAAACAAGATGTTTCAAAAACACGGTCATCGCGCTTTTCGAGATTGGCGGCCCAATCTCCGCGCCGCCTTGTCCTCCCGTTCCAAGTCTTCAGCGCGGGATTTGACCAGACCTTCCAGGACCCCGGAGCCTTCCAACATGCCCGCGAAACGTTCGAAGTACCTGCGGTTGAGGGGGCTGAACACGATGGCACCTTCGCGTTCTTCGACGTGCAGCCTGGTTCCGGTCTTGATGTCGAGCGTTCTCCGGAGCACCGCAGGGATCACCACTCGGCCACGTGAGCTCATTGTCGTTTCCATCCGGCCCTCCTTGCGTCCGCCAATCTGTTTGTCGATCCGACTGGCCACGGAGCTCACCGCCCCGCCTTCCGCACCTCCGCAAGCCCCTCAAACCCCGCGTTGGGGCGGATCTTGAAGCCTTCGACATTTCGGCCCATGACAGCGATGTTGTCCTCGTGCCAGAGGCTGATGTACGGGAGGTCCTGGGCGAGGACCTTTTGGACCTTTGAGTAGATCGCCTTTCTTTTCTCTTCGAGAAGCTCGCGGCGGCCTTCGTCAAGAAGCGCGTCGAGCGCGGGATTCCTGTACCGGCCGCGGTTGGCGCCGGTCGAGTCGGGGCCGGCCCCGGGGACGTTTTGCGAGTGGAAGATCATCCGGTAGCTGTCGGGCTCAAAAGGCTCGGTCCACTGGAGCGTGAAGAGGTCGAAGTTCCCGGTCTTGATGTCGTGAAAGAGCGTCCCGAACTCGTACGCGCGGAGTGAAACGCCTATCCCCACGGCCTCAAGCTGCGCCGCGATGACTTTTGCGACGCCGACGCGGAACTTGTTGGTGCTCGTCCTGTACGTGACAGCAAAGCGGTGTGCCGGGCCGTCGCCGTCGGGGTCGGGAAGCCCGGCCTCGTCGAGAAGCCTTTTGGCCTTCGCCGGGTCGTACCCATACCGTGCGACGTCGCCTTCGTACATCCAGTGGCTTGGCGCGAGCATCCCCGTCGCCGGCCGCGCCATCCCCGAAAACTTGTGCTTGATGATGGCCTCGCGGTCAATGGCGTGTGCGATGGCCCTGCGCACCCTGACGTTTGCAAGCACGGGGTTTTCGAGATTGATGCCCATGTAGGTGTACAGGATGCTTTCGGCGTGCAAAACGCGGACGCGCTTGTCGCCAGAAAGCGCCGCGGCCAGAAGGGGCGGAGCCGCGTTCTGGAACATGTCGGCGTCACCCGAGACGAGCGAGAGGAGCCTCGTGTTGTCGTCGCGGAGCGTCTTGAGCGTAAGCGTCTTGACCTTGGGCCGCGGTCCAAAAAAGTCGTCATTCCGCGAAAGGACCAGGATCTCGTCGGTCTCCCACGACGAAAAAGCAAATGGCCCCGAGCCGACGGGCCTTCGGGCGAGGGAGTCCTTCGGCAACGTGGCGGCCGACCTCGGCACGATCCCCATGATGAGCTCGCCGGGGAACGGCGCGTGCGGGCCGTCGAGTCTGAATACGACGGTCTTGGGGTCCGGCGTCGCGATGGTCCGGATCCTCGAATAGAAACCAAGATAGGGCGAGCCGAGCGCCGGGTCGCGGATGCTGTCGTACGTGTACTTGACGTCGGCGGCCTCAAGCGGCGAGCCGTCGTGGAATCTGACGCCGGTCTTGAGCTTGACCTCCCACGTCGCCGCGTTGGCCATCGTGATCGACTCGGCAAGGTCGGGCCGCGGCTTGAGGTCATCGCCGATCGTCGTCAGGGAAGAATACACCAGGCGGCATGCCTTCATCGAGTACGCCGAGAGCGCAAACCGCGGGTCGAGCGTGTCGGGCGGGAACTCCAGAAGGACGGTGAACGTTTCGGGGTCCGAAGGCGGCGTCCAAGAGCAGGCGTAGATGGAAAGCGCCAGAGACAAGGCAGCGACGGGACAACGGCGTGCTGCAAGCGCCAGCATTTCGGATGACCCGGCGGGAAGCGGCAGCATCCTGGAGATCTACCTGGAGATCATCTCGTTGAGTCTCACTTCGAGTTCACCCTCTGCGATAACTTCGAAGCGTACAATCTTGTCCTTCATCTCCAAGCCAAGTTCGTTCCAGCTTCGAGACCGCGCCTGCTTGGTACAGATGTCGAATACCCTCCGGATGTAGTCGGTTTTTGCATTGTCCCTGAGATGAATGCCTTTTGTCTCGACGACGTAAACCCTGTCGTAGTCCGGGAACGAACTTTCGCCGGAACGCGTCGTGAAGATGAAGTCCGGATAGATCTTGTGCTGTCGCCACCCTTGGACTGAATAGTCGTGGCGGGAACGGTTTCTGAACCAGAAAAAGAACCGCGCCTGATCTTCCAGGTACCACGCCACGGTCTTTTCGGATTCGTTGAATTCGTCGGCCGAAACAGCCTCATGAAGAAGGAGCTCAAGTTGTTGTCCGCGTTCTCCAACCAGGCGCATGGCGTTTTTGGGAATCGGCACCTTCGAAGGGAACCGCCAGCCGATCTCCTTGCCAATGACAAGGAAACGAAGTTCATCGGCCGCAAGCATGTCCTGAAATACCCTTTCCGAGAGCCGTTCTTTCTCGGATTCGAGGCGTCTACGGGTCTCTTCTATGATGAAAACAAAATTGGTGGCCAACTGGCGATCGACGTCGCCGCCGAGTGTCTTTCGAAAATGGTCCAGGACGCGCCGGGAGAACTCGTGTGCCTGCCACGGGTTCGGCACTATGTCGCACAGCTGCCGGGTCATGAAAACAGAATCAACCTTGATGCCGCCTTCCTTCAGGGCGGTGGAGACCGTTTCCCCGATGAGCCGATGCCGATCGTCAACCAACGTGACGCCAATCTCGACGTCCTTCTCCTCGCATCCCGCGAGAGTCAGTTGGAGTACCGGATCGAGGTCGGCCTGCCCCCAGTCAACACGAGCAGCTATGTCCATTTCATAGCTCAGAGGCCGCCAGCTTCGCCCATGGCGAACTACGAATACCGGCAAAATAGTCTTCGCGGCCGCCTCACGGAATTTCTCTCTGATGGGAAACAACTCGCCTTCGGCGGGTGCACCCGCGCCTGCATCGTCCTCCAGAACGACGTGTCCGCGCAGATCGCCGAGACCCTCGCCGGCAAACCCATTTCGGATGCTGTCAAGAAGCGCGTTCGCTTTTTGTTGAAAACAGAAGACGTAGCTTTCGTCGAGGCCACGCACATGTGTTTTCCGTGCGAAAGGCTGGCGAAGGATTCTGCCCACAAGCTGCGTAAGGGAGTTCCTGGATGAGGGGTTGGTCAGGACGACAAGGACATAGGCGAACGAGCAATCCCACCCTTCCTGGAGCGCCTGTTTCGTGATGATGAAACGGACCGGGCATTCGCGGGACAGAAGGCCACCGGTATCATCGACCTCCTTCAGTTCGTCTTTTTCACTCGTTTTGATGGCGATCTGTTCAGGCGGCACTCCCAGGGACTTGATCAGGTGCTCCTTGACCTGTTCCGAGTGAATCCACTTGCCCCCCTGTTGATCGCTACCCGTTCTCTCCACCTGAATGAGGCAAATCGGGCGGATGTGCGTCCCACTGTTCGCCTCATTCTCGACAGCCTTGTCCGCCAGCGCCCCGAGCTTGTCGAAAGCGGTTCGGAGGGTGTCGCGCCAGTCCGGGCTTGCCTTGTTCACGATGTGCAGATCAAGCTTGATCATCTCTTCGCGGTGAAGCTCCCGGCCGGTGATGTCGACAAGGATGTTGCTGTGCTCCGCCGGAGTGGCCGACAGCTCAACCAAGAGGCTGGGGTTGAAGCCTCTCAACGTTTCCTGTGCGCCGGCGCTGTAGGCCTTGTGACCCTCGTCGAGAATGATGACCGGCGATAGCAGCCGGAGGGTGTTTCCAAGAGAGGTTTTGATCTGCCTTCCCCAGAAACCGCTCTGTTTCTCATACGTGTCGAGATTTGGGTATGCGCCGAGCAGGCGTTCCTGAGCCTTCACGTCGTCTTCCCGGGGGAAGAAATCCTGGAATCCTCCGCTGTCCTTGAAGACCTTTAGGGTTTCCTTGGTCTGGCGGTTGGCCGAAGGCAGCATCAGCATCAAAGCGACAAGGTTCTCTTCAACGTCCAACGGCGTGAATCGGTCGGCCTTTTCCAGGATGACCGTACGCCCGCCGCTGGCCAGGTCGAGATGCTGTCGGTATGGATGGTCCCGGTCCTTAAGGCTTTTGATCGTTTGCCGATAGATTTGTGTGGTGGGGACAATCCACAGGACAAGCCCGGTCTTTCGCTTTCGGTAGATCATGTTCACGAGATCAAGCGTCTTGACAGCAAGAAGAGTTTTCCCTCCGCCTGTGGGAATCTTGAGACAGAATGCAGGCAGCGGTTCTTTCAGTCCGTTTTTCCGAGGAACGTACGGCCGGGGAACGCGGGCTTTCTCCCACGCCTTGATGCAGAAATCTACCGCCAGATCGGGATCCCCGATCTTTCGGACCTTGTCCCGCAGCATCGCCAGGTGTTCGAGGTAACTCCTGACTTCTACGAGCGTTCTTTGCTGGAACTCCTTGAGTTGCATCGTTATGAATGCCTGTTCCTCTGCCCGGTGTGACGGCCTTGTCCGTGCTCTTGAGCCTGCTGGTTGCTACCTGGCCATCTCGTATATCTCGAACGGAAGCTGTGCGAAATCAATCCGGTGTTGGTCAAGGTGCTCCTGATCCAGGTACTTCGTCGGCGCAAAGACGAGCCGCCGTTTGCCCTCCTTGAGCTTCGGCAGCACCTTCGCCAGGTCGAGCGTAAAAGCGATATTCTTGAGCTTCGCCACGTCCGGCTCGTAGAACAGGAACACCTGGTAGTTCCTGCTTTCGCCGATGAAGTGTTTTTTCTCGTCAATCGCCCTCTCGTCGAACTCCTCACCGGTGGCGGTGTAGAAGACGTACCGCGCGAGGTCCTTGTACGAGGGCATGCCGTTGCCGTCGAGGATGCTGGCGAGCTCAATGGGCTTGCCAAGCTCGAAATAGCTGAACGTCCCGCCCAGCCCCTTCTTGAGCGCCTCATCCTTGGCCGACTTCACGCCCTTGATCACCCGCCGCACCCGCTCAGCGGTGATCTTGTCTGCGTAGTCCTCGCACTCGACAAGAATGAACCGCCGGTTCCCGCCATCTTCGGCGTTCTGTGAAAGTACGGCGTGGGCTGTGGGAGCGGTTCCCGCAAAGGAATCGAGGACCCATGCCGGTTCTTCAGTATCGGCACTGAGCCGGATCACGCGCTTGATGAGTTCGACGGGCTTCAGCGTGGTGAATTCCTGGTAGTCCTTTGCAAATACCTCGAGAAACTCCCTCTTGGCATCCTGGGTGTGACCGACTTCCTTGTACGTCCAGATCGTTTCGGGGACCAGCCCCTGCTTCACCTCCGAGAGGAATCTCTTGATCGCGGGCACTTGGTTCCTGTCTTCGCCCCACCAGATCCGGTTGTCGGCGTCTAGTTTCCAGAAATTCTTCTCGGAGACAACCCAGTAGCGTCCTGGCGGTGGACCCTTGATGATCCGCCCGCCCGGACACTTGATGGCGTAGGTGCCCTTGCTGTAGGGGTTTCTCGCCGAAAGGTCGCCAGGCTTCCACTCATTGCGAGGATCGTTATCCGGATTCGCGTAGCGCGCGTTTGCTTCCTCCGTCCGAGGCAAAAGACCGAGGACAAAGTCTTCTTTTCGCCGGGCGTAGGCCACAAGATAGTCGTGGTTCTCCGAGAAGAACTTGGCGGAACTTTTTGGCGAATAGACCTTCTCCCAGATCACCGTCGCCACGAAATTTTCCTCGCCGAAGATCTCGTCCATCAGACCGCGCAGGTGGTGAACCTCATTATCGTCGATGGAGACGAAGATGACGCCATCCTCGGCCAACAGCTCTCGAAGAAGCTTCAGCCGCGGCATCATCATGCAGAGCCACTTGTCGTGGCGGGTGAGGTCTTCGCGGTCGACGACCTTGCCCAGCCAGTCCTGCATCATGGGCGAGTTGACGTTGTCGTTGTAGGCCCAGCCTTCGTTCCCGGTGTTGTAGGGCGGGTCGATGTAGACACACTTGACCTTGCCGGCATAGAGAGGGAGAAGGGCTTTGAGGGCCTTCAGGTTGTCTCCGTGGATGATCAGATTGTCGTGGAGGCTGACCTTGTTGGTGAGGGACTTGCTCTTGACGGGGACGAGCTCGTGGTACTTCACTGTGAGGTGGTGGTTCTGCACGAACGACTTACCCTTGAACTGGATCTGGGCCATCGGGACCTCGTCAGCGGGTTTGGCCGCAGTCTAGCACCCCGAAGATCAATTCGCCACCCCCGATTCGGGCTACGCCCCGATCTTCGCCGCCACCTCGGCGCCCACCTTGTCGGCGAGCTCCGCGGCGCGGCTCCGGATCTTTTCGGAGACGCGACGGGTCTCGGCGACCATACCCTCGTCCTCGATCGACTCCAAGTTCACCTTCACGTTCAGGATCGCGCCTTCGACCGCCGCGCGGGCCACCAGCGCGCACACCCCCGCGTCGGTCACGGCGTTCGGGTTCCCCCTCTGGGCGGCGCGGAGGGCGAACCCCAAAACCGCGGTCGCCTGCTTGGCGACCTCGAGCGGGACGCCGGTCGCCTTTTTCAATGCGTCCTGTACCGCGCGTTCCCGCGCCGCGCGCTCGTCGGACGTCCCTTTGGGAAGCTTGTAGGCATCCATGACCGCCTCGTACGCCTGCGTGTCCTCCTCGACGAGCTTCAAGAGCGTCTGCCGGACGGTGTCGGCGCCTTCCATTACGACCCGCATCTCCTCCTCGACGGCGGTGAATTTTTTTTTGCTCACGGTCAGGCGGCACACCATCGACGCGAGCGACGCCGCGAGCGCCCCCGAAAGCGCCGCGACGCTGCCTCCTCCGGGCGCCGGGGACTCGGACGCCAGTTCCTGGCAGAATTCCGTGACCTTCTTCTCGACCAACTTGCGGCCCTTCATGGTTTTGCCTCGTTTCGTATTGGCGCCGGTGCGCGCGGGACGCTTCACGTTGCTCCCCTCGCCTCCAGGACGATTTCGAGAACCTTCTTTTCGGGGGCAAAAGGCTCCAGCGCCGCGAGCCCCAGGTACTCGATGCCGGCGGCGATCGCTTTCTCTTCGGGCAGGTCCGCGCCGCCCGAAGCGTGCCGGCCCGCCATCAAAAGCGGCTCCTTCGGGATGAGACCGACAAGCTCGCTTCCGTTGAGTTTTTCCCCGAGTTTCGCCGCCTCTTCGCGGCACGCGTCAAACGCGACGTGGGGGGGCGTGACCGCGAAATCCGTGAGGTTCATCGACACCTGCGCGATCCGCCTGGCCTGAAGCATCACGCCAATGGCCTTCGCCGACTTGAGTCTCCCGGGGACCCGATGCCCGTTTTCGACGCGGCCGCTTTCTCTCACACGCCTTGCGATCTCGTTTGCCGCCCCAAGGTTGTCGGACGCGAGGTTCACGTTCCATGCGATGAGGAACGGCCTGGCCCCGATGATGGTCGCCCCGGACCGGGCGTTGAACTCCGGCGGGCCGAAATCGGGGCGCCAATCCGGATCACGAAGCTTTGCGGCAAGCCCCTCATACTCGCCCCGCCGGACGTCGGCGAGATTTTGGCGTGAAGGCGTCCGCGCGGCCCGCTCGTACAGGTAGACGGGTATGCCGGCCTCTTCCCATGTTCGTCTCCCGACGGTTTGGGCGATCCGTACGCACTCGTCCATGGTCACGCCGCGCACGGGGACGAACGGGCAGACGTCGGTTGCGCCCATGCGCGGGTGGTTCCCTTTGTGGGATGTCATGTCGATTGCCCGCCCGGCCTCGCGGATTCCCCTAAACGCCCCTTCGCCGATCGTGGCGGGGCCGCCGACGAACGTAATCACCACGCGGTTGTAGTCGGGGTCCGGGTCCACGTTCAGGACGCGGACGCCCGGCGCCGAGGCGATGGCCGAGGCGATCCGGTCAATCTTCGCCCGATCCCGCCCCTCCGAAAAATTCGGCACGCACTCGACGATGTGGTCCACATCCCTCCCCTGTCCCCCGCCTCTTCCGCGAAAGTCTAACACAACGCCGCCGGCAGGCAAACGTCATGACCTGCGTTGGATGCTTTGCACAGCACCGGATTTCGATCAAAGACCAGACTGTCGGTTCGGGACCGGCCGCACGCCTTGCTCCCCGGCAGCGCCTCCACGGCGTTTTCGGATGCGTCGCTGTGTGTGGGCGCGTACGCGCCCGGTGCTACTCTGCGGAGTAGCTCGCTACGTAGCACGAGCGGTTGCCCGAAAACACCGTTCCTGCGCAGCCGGGTCGCGTACGTGCGGCTCCGCACTCGGTCCGGTTTGTCGCACCTGCCTGTTGGTTTTTGGCTGCCAGCTGATTGCTGCCAGCTGAATACCAGCCGCTACTGCTGCGTCCCGTCGCCCGGGACAGCCTGGATCTCGTCGGGGAGCTCGTTTTTGTCGTCGGTGCTGCGGGGGAAGCGTTGCGCGAGGAGATCGCCCAGCTCGTCTAGAACGGCCAGGACCTCGGCCGCGGCGCGGCCGGCGCGCACCGAGGCCGACAGGCGGTCGGCATAGCGCCTCCACCCTTGGACGTCAAGCGCCGCGTCGATGCCGCGGTCGCCCAGGATCCGCACCCGCCGCTCGGCAAGCGAAAAACAGATGAGGACACCGGTTGCGTCGCGCGTCCGGTCGAGCCCCTTTGCGTGGAACATGCGTAGAGAATTGTCGACCACCGCCTGCTCGCGGCGGCTGTGCGGCACAAACAGCATCCGGAGCGGCTCGACCTTCGTGCACAGCAGGCGGCACGGCAGGCAGGCCAGGAGCAGGATCGGGAGGAATGTCCAAAGCTCGACTGACTCGGCAGCCAAGAGCCAGTGTGACGTCGCCCCCTGCGCCCCGCTCCAGTCGCGGCCAAGGGACAGAAGGCCGGCAAGCGCAAGCTCTATCGCCATCGCGACGACGCCCGCCAGCACAAAGCCGCCGAAGACCGCCGCCTCGCGATACAGACTGCTGCGCTCGACCACCATGACGACGATCTCTCCGGATGTCTTGCGCTCGGCGCGCGCAACGGCGTCGCCTATCGCCTTTTTTTCGTCAATCGAGAAGAACCGGTCGGCCTTGTTCATGCTCTCCTCACCATCCCCCGGAGGCGCCGCCGCCGCCAAAACCCCCGCCCCCGCCCGAAAAGCCGCCCCCCGAACCGCCGCCGCCGGAAAAAAAGCCGCCCGAGCCGGAGTAGTCGCTGCCGCCGCCGTAGTAGCCGCCGCCACGGCCGCGCAGATCCCGGAACAGGCGCATGAACGCCGCGACGATCAACCCAAGGAGGAACCCGGCGGCGCCCACGCCGAGCAGGCCGACGAACGGCAGGCCGCCAAACAGCAGGGTGGCGCCAATGGGCATGGCGATCCCGCCGCCCAAGCCGCCCAGGAGGAAGTGCATCCGCGCCAACAGTAGAAAAACCGCGATGATGATGATGATCGGTCCCACGCGGAAACCGCGAACGCCTTTTCTGTCCGACTCACCCACGTTTGCTTTGTACTCGCCGCGCACCGCCCGGACCAGCGCGTCAACCCCGTCGGCGATCCCGCCGTCGAAATCGCCATGCTTAAAGCGCGGCACGATCTCGTGCCTGATGATCCGGCCGGACACGAGATCGGTGAGCTTCCCCTCGAGCCCGCGGCCGACCTCGATGCGAACCTTGCGCTCGTCACGGGCAACGAGCAGCAGCACGCCATTGTCTTTTTGGGCCTGGCCGAGCTTCCATGCCTCGACCACCCTGATGGAAAAATCCTCAAGGCTGTCCCCTTCGAGTGAGCGGATGGTGAGGACGGCAATCTGGGTCGAGTCGCTGGCCTCGAGCGCTGCAAGGTCTTTTTCAATCATTACGGCGGTCTCCGCCGATAGGAGCTTTGCGGAGTCAACAACCCGGCCGGTCAGGGCAGGAACGGCGCGCGCGGCCAGCCCCGTTTCGGCGCCGGCAGCCGCCAGCGCGGCGACGAGAAGACACGTCAGGAAGAGCCGGGACGAGCCATGGCACCTTTCGGCGCGGAAGTTCGGAGCACATGCGGGGACGCCCCACCCCGGTACGCCCTTCCACCCTGTCTCGCGCAGGCTCCGCCGGCCGCTTCGACCTGTTTGGCGTCGGTCGTGGGCGAGACAGGGTTCCACGGCGCGCCGGGGCGGGGCTCTGTTTGCCGACTGAAAGGGCACTCCGATCGCCAGTTCGGCGAGAATCGGAGGCGGGATTCGCGTGGTGGCGGCGCGCATATCCGCCTCGAGCTAGAACTTCACCTTGGGGGCGACCTTGGCCGCTTCCTCGGCCTTGAAGGGCTCCTTGCGCGCGAGGTGCAAAAGGAGCGAATTGGTGATGCTGTTCGGGAAGACGCGGATCGAGACGTTGAATGTCTCCACGGCCTTGTTGTAGCGCACGCGCGCCACGTTGATGCGGTTCTCCGTCCCCTCGAGCTGGTTCTGGAGGTCGCGGAAGTTCTCGTTTGCCTTGAGGGCGGGGTAGTTCTCGACCACGACCAGAAGCCGCGAGAGCGCGGTGCCAAGATCACTGTGTGCCTTCTGGAACGCCGCCACTTTGGCCGGGTCGTTCAGTGCTTCCTTGCCAAGCGAAACGCCGCCTACGCGCGCACGGGCGTCCACAACGCCCTGGAGAGTCTCTTTTTCGTGCGAGGCGTATCCCTTGACCGTCTCGACAAGATTGGGGATCAGGTCGAGCCGGCGCTGGTAGGCGGCCTCGACGTCCGCCCACGAGGCAAAGACCGCCTCCTCGTTTTGCTGCATCACGTTGTAGCCGCACGACGAGGCGAGCATGCCGAGGCCCGAAAAAACGGCGAGCACAACGAGTCTGGTCTGTCTCATTTCGGTTTCTCCCGGGAGTGAATCACGGGCCGTACGGTGCCCGAACGGGGGGGTGTTGTCAAGCGACATGGCCCCCCGGCGGGCTTGCCCCGCCGGAGGCCAACGACTGGACGGGCAGGGCGTCAAGCCACGCCCGCCCTCAGAAGCAAGACCAACCTTGAAAGAAAGATGCGCCAACATCCGCGCATCATGAAGGGATTTGTTCCGAGCCCCCGGGGCATTACCATTCGTTGTTGAACTCCTAACCGCGGCGGCTGTCGGGGTTTTCGCTCAGGACCACCCTGTTCTTGCCGCTTTGCTTGGCCTGGTACAGCGCCCGATCGGCCCTTTCGACGAGGGCAACGGGCGTGCGCGCAAGGTCGTCGCACAAAGCCACTCCCGCGCTGATCGAAATCCCAATCTCGCCGCCCGCCGGGCCGGAAGACCCGGGAACGCACTCGACTGCGTCCGGTCCGAAGAGGACCTCGACAACGTGATCGCGTTGATCGTTGACGAGCTTGAGCGTCCCTTCGTCTTGCGGCCGGCCGTCGAGCGTCAGCCGCAACGGTCCGTTGTGCGCCGGGACCTGCACGAACGCCATATGGTAAAATGTCTCGAAGTACCGGTAGTGCAGCTTGAACCCGGCCCAGGAAGCCGGGACCCGCGGCCTGAAACACAGCGTGTCGACGTTTCGTTCGATCCCCAGTACGACCTCGTGCAGCAGCCGGTAGTACCATGCCGCCGATCCGGTGTACCAGGTCCAGCCGCCGCGGCCGGCGTGCGGGGGCTGGCTGTAGACGTCCGCCGCGAGCACGTAAGGCTCGAGCTTGTAGCGTTTCACAGCCGGCGGGTCCAACGCGTGGTTGATCGGGTTGAGCATCGAGACCAGCGCCGCGGCCTGCTCTTTGCGTCCGGCCAGTGCAAAGGCCATGGCCGCCCACACCGCGCCGTGGGTGTACTGCCCGGCGTTTTCGCGCACCCCCGGCGGATACCCCTTGATGTAGCCGGGATCGAGGGCGGAGCTGTCGAATGGCGGGCCGAGCAGCTCTACGATCCCGAGGTCCTTCCGCACGAGTTGATCCCACACGGCGTCGAGGGCCAGCCGGCGGCGCCCCGGATCTCCGACCCGGGCGATGGTGGCCCAGCTTTGAGGAAGCGAATCGATTTGGCATTCGGAGTTCTGCGCCGAGCCCAAGGGACTGCCGTCGTCGAACCATGCGCGGCGGTACCACCGGCCGTCCCAGGCGTGCTCCTCGATCCGGCCCTCAAGCTCCCCCGCCGCCGCCAGGCAGCGCGTCGCGAACGCCTCGTCCCCGCGCCGGGAGGCCAGGGCCGAAAAC
>JACRCP010000360.1 GCA_016218965.1 Deltaproteobacteria bacterium
ACGCATACGGTTTCCATGACTGGCAGTACTTCCGTCTGAAAATCCTCCGCAAGTGCGGCAAACTCGAATCCGACGATTAGATCGGCATTGAACCCCTTTTTTTCAGAGAGGGACCCACACTAATTCCAGAAGTTCCACAAAGGTCCTCAAAAAGAACGGATATTCATCCGGTGGCGGCTTCTTGCTGCCCGGTCGTCGGTCGTCGGTCGTCAGTCGTGAGTCGCGAAAGCTCACCACGTCACCTTCGTCTTGAGAAACGCCACGCTCCGGCCGGCGGCCTTCTGGCCGAACTTCTCGCGGGCGGCGTAGTCCAGCGGGTCCGACGGACTCGTGTCGCCGCCGAAGACGAACGCGCCCAGCACGAGTTCCACCGACGGGACGACTACCCACGTCGCCTGCGGGTAGACGACGCTCGACATGTCGTCGGCGTTCAGGATGCCCGACAGCCGGAGATGCAGCTCGTCCTCGAAAAATTTCATCTCAGCAGTGAGCACGACGTAGTTGTGAATGCCGTAGAGGTCGTTGAACTCGTCGAAGAACCCTCGGACGTACATCGCATTCATGTAGAGCCATCTGGTGAACGTGTAGTCTACGCCGGCCGTCGCCTTGATGAACGGGTCGGAGGGAACATTGACGGTTGAGATGCCCTTTGCGAAACGTCCGCCGCCTGCGGGGACGCGGAGGCCGAAAACGACCTCCTCGGGGAAGATGAGCGCGATCTCGCCGACAAAGCCGATGTCGAAGAGCCAGGGCGCGCTGTAGCTCATGTCGAGCCCGGCGACCTGCATCCGCGGGTACATCACTTCCGCCGCGTACGTCACGTCCATCGTTCCGGGCCTGGTCGCCGACGGGGCAACATCGGCGTACGCGTCATAGGCGATCGGGAAGGTGAAGCGCCCGTAGCAGTAACTGAGCGACAGGTCGAGGTCGCCGGCCTTGACCTTGGCGCGCAGGGCCGCCTGCGAATCGCCAAGGCCGTTGTCCGGATACACTGTCCGGACGGACGTGTTGGCGAAGTTGAGGGCGCAGGGGTCGGTGGCCGAGAAGAGGTCGGAGAGCGCCTCGGCGTCGTCGCGATCGCGGAGCGGCGGGACCGGCGCCCGAAGGAGACAGCCGTTTCTGTCGCGCTCGACGGCAAAACCAAGCGCCGCCGACGCCGGGAGCTGCGACGGCTTGAAGACCGGGACCCAGACCGCCGTGAGCGAAAGCCAGTCGGCCGGGTAGAGGTCGATCTCGATCATCTGGTTAGGGACCTTCGCCGTATAGTCCAGCGGATCGGTGAAGTCCCTGGCGTTCAGGTTGTCGGTGGGGTTGAACATGTCTGCGGCGCCCCACTGCTGCGCCATGCGGCCGACCTTGAGATCCATGTTCTTCCAGACGAACCCCCTGACGCCCACGAAGGCCTCGTCGAGTCTCACGTCGAAGGGGTCGACGCGATCGCGGGCCGGGAGCGTCACGAGGTCGTCGGCCTTGTTGAAACCGAAGTACCGGAGCCTTGTGTCGATGACCACGTTCACCCGGTCGGCGGGGGCGATCTCGAGCCGCAGGTCGAGGTCGTTGCGGTTCATCGAGAACGTGTAGCCGTCACCGGGTGTCAAGCCCCTGTAGTCCTCGATGTCAAACCGCACGTCCCCCGACGCAAACCCCGAGAACTTGACCTTCTCGGTCCACTCCCCCGCCCATGTCTGAACGGGTAGGAACACCCACAATGCGACGATCGTTTGTGAAATGCGCCTTCTCACTTCGTGATCCACGCGCTTACGCACGTGGCTACCTCCGTGCCGTCCCTCCGGGGCTTCCGATACTGGCCACTGGCCACTGACGACTGGCTACTGGCCCGTTGCTCACTTCCCCCACTGCAGCTCTCTGACCGTGAACATGTCGTCCTTGAGGCCCTGGTTGACCTTGAACGACTTGACCTCCATCTCGGTCCGGTGCCCCGTGCGCGGGTCCGCCACGACGACGTTTTTGGCCCGGGGGACCCCGTTCCAATCGGTGAGGTTCGTGTTGTCGAACGTCTTCACCTTTTCGCCGGCCTTGTTGAAGTACACGGCCCTTTGCTGCGTCCCGGTCTTCTTGTCGAGCTTGAGATCGACCTTGGAGTACTCCACCTGTTCTCCGGGCTTGGGCGTGGCGGTGATCCACCAGGCGTCCGCCTCTTCCTTCCCCGGTGAGGCCGTGTAGATCTTGGTCCAGCTCACGGTCGCCATGTCGTCGTTCGAGAAATCCGAGCCCGCGAAGCTCTGGTTCATATTGTGCGCCGCGACGCGGCGGACCTTCTTGAAGCCCGGCAGGTACACGTACACGTTGTTCCGGTCCTGCACGAGTGTTGCCATGCCCTTGATCTCGCCCGAGGTGAACTTGATGAGCCTTTTCTGATCGCCCTTCTGCCAGATGGTGAACTCGTACGACTTCTTCGAGCCGTCCACATCCACGATGGTGAGCCTGAGATCCATCTCCTGATCGTCGAACCCGTTGATCGTCTTCTCCATCCGCTCGAGGATCTCCTGCGGCCCCGGCCCCTCCGCCGCGGCCGGCGGAAGAAGGGTCAGTGTGCAAAACAGGAAACCGATCCCGAAACCCGCCCAAAACCTTCTCATGTCTTGAGACCTCCTCGCCTTGAAAATGAACATCGAGTAAACGGGGATGACGGTTCTACATCCCCCGCTCGCGGATGCCCACGCTCGAGCACGCGCAGCCGCCGGCGCCCGGGCTCCCGATGCCCGCCGCGCATTCGGGGTCGCATTCGCAGTCGAGGTCGCAGTCGTATGTCATGTCGCAGTCGCAGACCTCGTCCTGGCCGCCTCCCCCGGCGTCCTTCGCCGCGTGCGTTCCGGTGTCGTCGCCGTCCGGGCCGACGCCCGTATCGGGAACAACCGGACCGACGTCGGGGCCGGCGTCCGGTTTCGGGCCCGCATCGACCCCGGCGTCGGGTTTCGGACCGGCATCAGTTCCAACGTCGGGCTTGGGCCCCGCGTCCGTGCCTGCGTCCGGTTTGGGGCCGGCATCGAATCCGGCATCGTGTCCGGCGTCGTATCCCGCGTCGTATCCCGCGTCGATCCCGGCGTCGTATCCGGCATCGTAGCCGGCGTCGTACCCGGTGTCCTCACCCGTATCGACCCCGGCGTCCTGCACCGGCGGGATGTACCGGCAGAGCTGGGTATCGATCGACTTCCCGTCCTCGCCCGTAACGGCGTGCCTTTCGCAATTGAACGACCCGCCGGGGGGACACGCAAAATTGTCGTCACACAACGAGGCGCAGCGTCCGTTGTAGCAGACACCCGAACGGCAGTCGGACCACGCAGCGCAGACGTCGCCGTCGGCGCCCGAACCGATGGGGTTGACGCAAGCCTTCGTCAGCACGTCGCCCACGCGGTAGAGCCCGCAGACCTTGCCCCCGGAACACTGCGCATTGCGCACGCAGCCGTCCGGCCCCTCGCACCCCTGGAAGTTCGCCACGTGCCCCTGGTCGTCCATCTTCACAGAGACCTGGCCGCAGGTCATGTTGTACGGGCAGTCGGAGGTGCCTGTGCACGGTTTGGTGCAAAGCAGCGAACCGAGACACAAAAGGTTCGCGCAAACGACATCGTCGGCGGCGTTGAGCGGTGTGTTGTTGATGTCGCCGCAACGGTCCCCCGGGTCCGCGGTCCCCACGGGATCCATGCAGACGAACTTGACCTCGCCGGCGAGGTTCATGGTCACACTGCACACCTGTGACGAACACTCGGCGTCGGTGACGCAGAGGTTGTTCTTGCCTTCAGGGTAGAGATAACAGATCCCGTCAATGTCGTCCTGCTTGAGCGCGCGCTTGGTCTCGCCGTTGTTGGTGCCGCACATCACCACGTCCCGGTAGTAGCAGCTCGTGTTGTCGTAGAGGTCGGCCAGGCCGAAGAAATGCCCGAGCTCGTGGAGGGCGATGGTCTCGACGTCCATGTTGTTCCAACTCGCGCCGGCCGTCGTCCACTTGTAGTTGACGCCGTTGAACCTGATGTCGGCCTCATAGAACTGGCCGGTCTCGAAGAACAGCGGCGTCGTGAAGGCAATCGCCTGCGCACCCGCCTCCGGCGGCCAGTTGCTCTCGACCCAGTCGAGGTAGTTTTTCCCGTCGCCCATCGCCCATGTCCCGCTGGTCTTGCCGTCGTACTGCGAGGTGAGGTAGGTGCATGCGGGCGCCGACCACGTCGCGAAGGCGTTGTTGATGGCCGTGAACTCCGAGTCGCCCGACACGTCCGCCGACCCGGCCTGGTTGATCGAGTACGGGATGGGCATGTCGGCGGTGCTCCAGCGCGTCTCGCCGGTGGTGTTTGACGATGCTTTGAGCGTTTCGAACGCATCGGCGGACGCGTCGAAGAGAACGGCGGCGGCGAGGACGACTGCGGGAATCGCGAGGCGGCTTGTGGCCATCAGGTACCTCTCGGCTGGTGAAGGTAGATGCGGCGCGCCAAAGTGTCAAAATTATAGGTTGCGCGCAAAGGCGTTTCAACGTATTTTTCGCACGTTGAGACGGGGATGAAAATAATGTCGCATAGGGAGGACGACCGCGGCGGGCGAGTACTGCACCGCACGCTAGAGGCCTATACACTACGTTAGGTTGCGCGCGGTGTTGATATTCTCTGCGGTTTCTGTATTATTGCGCGCCATGATTGGCCGCACCTTGCTCGCCACATTCGTTTCGACCGCCTTCGGCGCGTTCGTGTCATGTTCCGGAACCGCCGTTGCCGAAGAGGAAGGCCCGCCGGCCGTCCACGCCGGGGCGCGCGACCTCGCCGCGTTCTACAAGAGTCTCAAGGGATCACCACTCGGCGCCCTGTACAAGAACGCCCAGGTCAAGGAATTCCTGGCGCACTATCTCAAACCGCTGGGAATCACCTTGACCGGCGCAAGGAACAAGGCCGCCACGGACGCCCTCGACCGCCTGTTGTCCGGCGCCTCCGGCCCCGCCGAGCTCCTGGTCCCGCAGGCCGACTCGAAGAAAGGGATGCTGCCCGGTTTTGCGGCAAGCGTCGGCGCGGCCAAGCCGGCCCAGGCACTAAAAGAAATCCAGACGTTGATGAAGTCCGCCCCTGCGGGAACACTGGACGAGAAGAGCAGCAAGGCGGATGGAAAAAAGACCCTGACGTACACGGTGAAACCTCCGCAGAAGGGCAGGCCGCAGGTCAGGTTTCCGTTCGAGAAGCTCTCGTTCGTCGAATCCAAAAACGGCCTGGTGATCACGAACCTCGACCATCCAAAAGCCCTTGCCCTTTTGTCCGGCGACATCGACGCCGCGGGAAAAGGCGATGCGATCGAGATCGCCTTCGCCGCGGGCGCTCTGAGATCTCTGCTCAAGCCGTTTGCCGACTACGTGCCGGGCGGTCCCGCCGTTGTCAACGTGCGTTCGGAGGCCTCCGGCCTGGTGGCGGTCGCAAGGTTCATCGGGGCCGACATCGGGCAGAGTCCCTTCCGATACCTCGGAGGCCATCCGGCCACGCTGCCGCAGCCGGGGATCGCCGACGCGTACGCCGAGATGGCGGCGCGCCTCAACCTCGCCGGCGCGTGGGACACCTTCTGGGCCGAACTCAAACGCCGCTCGGCAGCCGAGCACTTCGCGGCACGGGCGACGCTCCTGGAGATCGAGAAGAACATGGGTGTACGGGTCGCGGAGGAACTGATCCCGGCGCTGGAGGGATCGGTGGTCGCGTACCGGGCCGGGGCCGAAGGCCGCCTGGTACTTGTGCTCAGGGTCGCCCGCGAGGCGACGGTCAAAAAGGCCGTCGAGGCGCTCGCGGCTTTCGGCGGGAAGCCCGGGGCCGGCGAGAGCGGCACATACGAGATCAGGATGGCGGGCGGAGAACGGACGCCCGGGTCGGATGCCGGGACGTGGTACGCGAGAGTCGCCGGGGGGTTCCTGGTCCTCTCCGCGCACGAAGGCGTCGTGAAGGCGTTCCCCGGGTCATCGGCGCTGACGACGTCGTCGGGGCCGGTGGCGATGAGCGCGGACGTCCCCAAAGCATATGCCGCCGAACATTCCGCGCAGAAGAACCGGAGCATTGTCGACAAACAACGCGGCCCGGTCCTCTTCCCGCCGTCGCTGCTTGCGGGAAAGCTCGGGAAGGTGACCGTCCGCTCGTCGCGCGACGGAGATGATTTCGTACTCGATGCGGAGCTGAAATACGCGAGAGGGAAGTGAACGATGAAGCGGACAAAATCGGCCGAGGCGTTCGAGCTTGCCAAAAGGTTGATTCCGGGCGGGGTCAATTCGCCTGTGCGGGCGTTCAAAAGCGTCGGCGGAGATCCTTTCTTCGTGCGAAAGGGCTCGGGCGCCCGGATCTGGGACGCCGACGGCAACGAGTACGTGGATTTCGTCTGCTCGTGGGGCCCGTTGATATTGGGCCACGCCCATCCGGTGGTGGTCGAGGCGGTGACGCGCGTCGTCTCCGACGGCATGACGTTCGGCATCCCGACCGAGCGCGAGACCGAGCTTGCCGGCGCGCTCTGCGACGCCATTCCTTCCATGAAAAAGGTCCGCCTCTGCTCCTCCGGCACCGAGGCGGCCATGAGCGGCATCCGTGCCGCGCGCGGTTTCACCAGACGCGACCTCGTCGTGAAGTTCGACGGTTGTTACCACGGGCACAGCGACGGGCTCCTCGCCAAGGCCGGGTCGGGGGTCGCGACGCTCGGTCTTCCGGACTCCGCCGGGGTCCCCGCATCGTTCACTTCGTGCACGATCGTCCTCCCCTACAACGACGCGGGGGCGCTCGCGGCGTGCTTTGACGCCCACGGCTCGAAGATTGCCGCCGTCATACTCGAACCGGTGGCGGGCAACATGGGGGTGGTGCTCCCCGAACGGAAGTTCCTTGAGTCCTGCCGCGAGCTCACGCGCTCGCACGGCGCGCTGCTCATCTTCGACGAGGTCATCACCGGGTTCCGCATCTGTTACGGCGGTGTCCAAAAGATCCTGGGCATCGAACCGGATATTACCGTCCTAGGCAAGATCGTGGGCGGCGGGATGCCGCTCGCGGCGTACGGCGGGCGAGAGGACGTGATGAACATGATCGCGCCGGTCGGTCCGGTGTACCAGGCGGGGACGCTTTCGGGAAATCCCGCCGCGGTTGCGGCTGGTATCGCCACGCTTTCCGAGCTCAAACGCCCGGGCTTCTACGAGAAGATCGAGACGCGGGGGCGCAGGTTCTTTGAAGGGCTTGTGGCGGCGGCGAAGGCGGCCGGCGTCGAGGCGTGCGGGAATTCCATCGGCTCGATGGGAACGCTCTTTTTCCGCGGTGGCGAGGTCAAGTGCTGGGACGACGTGAAAAAGAGCGACACGAGCGCGTACGCCCGGTTCTTCAGGAAGATGCTCGAACGCGGGTTCTATTTCGCCCCAAGCCAGTTCGAGGCGGCGTTCGTCTCGGCGGCGCACACCGACGCCGATGTCGACACGACCCTGCGTGCAGCCGAAGAGAGTTTTGCGACTGACTAATTGAGGTCCTTTTGGTCCTTTTGCACTGATTGGCTTGTTGGAGGTCCCGTGACCGCAAAGAAGAAGAAGGCGCCCAAACCCAAAAAGGCCGCCGGGACGCCGGTCCGCCCACGGGGCGGCCAGGTCCAGCTTGACATGTTTGGCGAGGGCGCGGCGCAGCGCCGCGCCGGACCGGCAGCTGCCGCACCCGCGTCGCAGGCGACGCTCACGATCGTCGGCGAGGAAACGAACAAGGCGAAGGCCGCCAAGGCGGTCAAGGACGCGGCCCAACTCCTGGCGGCGCGCCAGCGCGAAATATCGGTCTCGGAGTTCTTCACCAAAAACCGGCACCTTCTGGGCTTTGACAATCCGCAGAAGGCGCTCCTGACCGCGGTAAAGGAGGCCGTCGACAACTCGCTGGACGCCTGCGAAGAAGCCGGAATCGTCCCGGAAGTGAACATCGACATCGTCCAGTGCAGCCCCGGGACCGGCGCGCTCAGGTCAAAGAACGGCAACGGACATGCGCCGCCGGAGAAGGGGGCGGGCGGGGCGTTGGTGCTGCGCGCCGACGACCAGGCCCGTTCGGCCGACACCAAGAACAGACTCCCGCGGGACACGGCAGTCCGGTTCAAAATAGCCGTGCAGGACAACGGCCCCGGCATCGTCAAAAATCAGATTCCCAAGATCTTCGGAAAGCTCCTGTACGGCTCGAAGTTCCACCGCATCAAGCAGTCGCGCGGCCAGCAGGGGATCGGGATCTCGGCGGCCGGGATGTACGGCCAGCTCACGACCGGCAGGCCCATGCAGATCACCTCGCGCATAGGCGACGGGAAGCCCGCACACTACTACGAGATCCAGATCGACACCCGGCGGAACGCGCCGCTTACGCTCGTCGATCGCGAAGTCGAGTGGGACCCCCCGCACGGCACGAGGGTCGAGATCGAGATCGAGGCCGTCTACAAGAAAGGGCGGCGGTCGGTGGACGACTTCGTCGAGCAGACCGTGCTCGCCAACCCGCACGCCACCATCAGGTTCTCGGTCACCGGTGACGAGCCCCGGATGTTCCCGCGCGTCACCGACGCAATGCCCAAGGACCCGGTCGAGATCAGACCGCACCCCTACGGGGTCGAGCTCGGGATGCTCATGCGGATGATGGCCGAGACCTCGGGAAAGACCCTGCGAAAGTTCTTCACGCGCGACTTCTCGAGGGTCTCGCCGCGGCTCGCCTCCGAGATCTGCGAGAAGGCCGGCGTGGCGCCGGAGATGAAGCCCCACAAGGTCCTCCCGGGACAGGCGGAACTGCTCTACCGGGCGTTGAGCGCGACGAAGTTCATGGCGCCGCCCACCAACTGCCTTTCGCCCATCGGCCGCGACCTCATCCTCGAAGGCCTCGAGAAGCAATTCAAGGCGGACCTATTCTACGCGGTGTCGCGCCCGCCCGCCGTGTACCGCGGGAATCCGTTCCTGGTGGAGTGCGGCGTCGCGTACGCCGGCGACCTCCCCGCCGAGGAGCCGGTCACGCTCTACCGCTTCGCCAACCGCGTCCCCCTGCTCTACCAGCAGTCGGCGTGCGCAATCACCAAGAGCGTCACGCAGACGTCGTGGAAGTCTTACAACCTCCAGCAGCCCAGGGGCGCGCTTCCCACAGGACCGTTGGTGCTTATGATACACATCGCGTCGGTCTGGGTGCCGTTCACCTCCGAGAGCAAGGAGGCGATCGCGTCGTATCCCGAGATCGTGCGCGAGATACGGCTTGCGCTCATGGAGTGCGGCCGGCAGGTCTCGGCGCACATACGCCGGCACCGGCGCGAGGCCGACGCGATGAAAAAAATCTCGTATATCGAAAAGTACATCCCGCACGTGGGGATCGCGCTCCGTGAGATACTGAAGTTGAGCGAAAAGCAGGAGTCGAAGGTCGTGGAAACGTTGAAGGACACGTTGCAGCGGTCGAGGTTGAAGACGGCCGGAGGAGAATAATGGACGTTTCGAAGCAGATAGTCAGTTCTTCGAAGGGCATCTACGAGGAGATCCTTGCGCGGCGGAAGCCCAACATGAAGTTCCCGCTCCGAAGCCTCCAGAACGTGAAGTACGACCCGAAGAAGGGCTACTTCGAGCTCAAGGGCCGGCGCAAGGAGCGGACGCTCACGGTCAACACCGTCAAGACGTTCGCGCAGACGCTCCGGATGATGGCGCTCTCGAAGGAGCTTGTCGAGACCGACGACATCGCGACGAAGAGGGAGGCGTACTACGTAAGCAAGAACTGGGAAGAGGCGCGCTTCAACGAGCAGGACGAGTCGGACACCGTCATGGACGACGTCGAGGCATATTTTTCGGTCAACCGCGAGCAGCTCGGGTTCATCCCCGAGGAAAAGGGCGGCGAGGTCGCGGGGAAGCTCATCGTAGTCGACAAGGACCGCGACACCGGCAAGACCCTCAAGATCGACTGCACCAGGTTCGGCTCGGGGGCGTACTCGATCCCGATCTACGTCGAGCACCTGAAGTTCGAGACCGACGCGAAGTTCATTCTGGCCATCGAGACGGCCGGGATGTTCCAGCGGCTGGTGAAGCACAACTACTGGAAACGGGCGAATTGCGTGCTGGTCAGCATGGGCGGCGTCCCCACGCGGGCCTGTCGTCGGTTCGTGAGACGGCTCGCCGACGACAAAAGGCTCCCGGTGTACGTCTTCGTCGACGGCGACCCATACGGATTCGGCAACATCTATCGCACGCTCAAGGTGGGGTCGGGAAACGCCGCGCACCTAAACGAGTACTTCTGCGTCCCGCAGGCGACGTTCATGGGGATCACGCCGGATGACATCACCGACTACAAGCTCCCGACGCACCCCCTAAAAGAAGTCGACATCAAGCGCGCAAAAGACTCGCTCAAAAACGACCCGTTCATCCTCCACCACAAGCCGTGGCAGAACGCGATCAACAAGCTGATATCCATGGGCGTCCGCGCCGAGCAGCAGGCCCTCGCGAAGCACGGCCTGAACTACGTGATAGACACGTATCTGCCGGAGAAGCTGAGACACACGGAAAAGTTCCTGCCGTGACGGCTGGAATCATTCAGGATTATCAATAGGTTACGAAAAATGCGTTGACCGCATTAAAATATGCCGTATATTTTAATGCGATGTATGCAAGATTCCTAACGCCTTTGGATCATTCAATGTTTCTGTTCGGTCCCCGCGGGACTGGGAAGTCCACGTGGATCGGACAACGCTTTCCTGAGGCTCGAACCTACGACCTACTTGACCTCGAGACGTTTGCAAGGCTTCAGCGAAACCCGTCGACCCTTTTCCACGATACGTCGACGCTCCCGGAGGGGTCATGGGTGGTCATAGACGAGGTACAAAAGATACCGCCGCTCCTCGACGAGGTGCACCGGCTCATCGAGAACAAAAAGCTGAAGTTCGTGCTTTCCGGTTCCAGCGCGCGGAAACTCAGGCGCGGCGGTGTCAACCTGCTCGCGGGCCGGGCGCTCGTCGAACACATGTATCCGTTGACGTCCGCTGAAGTTGACTTTGGTTTGGACCTGCCGGGCGTGCTCTCGACCGGAATGCTGCCACGGGCATACACCGGACCCGACACCGCGCAGTTCCTGACCTCCTACGCCGTGACCTATCTCCAAGAGGAGATAAGGGCCGAGGCGCTCACGAGGAACATCGGCCACTTCAGCCGGTTTCTCGAGATCGCCGCGCGGCAGAACGGCCAGGTCACGAGCATCTCGTCGATCTCGAGGGACGCACAGGTGTCGCGCGCGACGGCTCAGGGATACTTCGACATCCTCGTGGACACGCTCATCGGTTTCTGGCTTCATCCATGGAAGCTCAAAACTTCAAATCGGGAAATCGGCCATCCCAAGTTCTTCTTCTTCGACACAGGAGTGGCGCGCGCCCTGTCCGGGCGCATCCCCTACCCTCCCACCGCGGAGGAACTCGGCCCGCTTCTGGAAACCTTCATCCTCGGGGAACTCCGGGCGTTCGTCTCATATCGGCGCCTCCACTATCCGTTGTACTTCTGGCGGACGCAGGACGGCGTCGAGGTCGACGTCTTGTTCGAAACCCGGGACGGGTTCCTCGCGGTTGAAATCAAAAGCGGCACAAGGTGGGACCCGAGATTCAACCGCGGACTGAAACGCTTAAGCGAATTGATGTCCCCCAAAAAGGTCACCTGCCTCGGCGTCTACCTTTGGAACACCGAGACCGTCGTCGACGGCGTCAGGGTCCTGCCGGTGCTCCAGTTTCTGAAGGAACTTTGGGGCGGGGAGTTGGTCAAGTAGGAACGCTCTGCCCGATAACCAACGCCAACCGCTCGACGAGAGACCGTCTCAGTCGACTTCGGTGATCTCCGGGTCGCGCATGTCGGAACCGACGTGGACGCGCGTCTTCCCGCCCTTGTTCCTCACGGTGATGCCCCACGCCTGCATGGTCTTGGACCCAATGAGAAGCTCCCTCCCGAGATCGGGGGAAACCAGCGCGCCGTCGCGGACCATCCGTTTGCCGATGACGAACGTGAGTTCGACGACTCCGAGCGCGCTGAGCGTTCCGGTTCTCCCGGCCGTCCTGAGGACCTCGGGCTTGCGAAACACCGGGACGACCGTTCCCTTGGGGACCACGTCGCTGCGGATTATCGAATAGTACGAACCAGTGTCAAAAAGGGCCTTGAGCCTCGACTTTTTCCCTTCCAACGTCACAACGGTCACATCGAGCACCGGTTTGCTCATGACTGCCGCACCTCCGGCGACAATGATAGTGGATGCACCGCAGCGTGTCAAAGCACCTGCCAAGCACGCCTGCCGCCAAGGGGTGCATCCCCGCATTTGGGGTTCGTGCCCCGGCGTGCGGGTGGTAGGAACGCCTGGGCGGCGGGCGCAGTCCGGCCGACTCTGCCTATTGATGCAAGTGTCATGTGACGGTGTCTGACCCTCGGCTCTCCTCGGCTCTCACAATTCCTCAGGTCAGGGGCAGCTAGGGGCTTCGACCGTCGTCGTAAACCATGTGGCCGCTTCAGTCACCTCTTTCCAGAAGAGCCTTGGTTCATTACCGCTTTCCCAGATGATAACCGATTCCGTCGGAGCAAGTCCTCCGCCGCTTGAGGGCCATTGAACCACATTGAATTGTTGGCCGCCAATACACCTAAATTGAAAATACCATTTTGTCAAGTCGTTAGACTCAGAAAAAGCCATGATGATAGGATTACCGCTGACTGGCTTTGTCCCCCCGCCTCGAATAGATACCTGAAGCCCTGAATCAAGGGGTCGCCATAGGACTGGGCTTGACCATCCACTGCCTGTGTTTTCCGTATACCATAAGTCATTGGCACCAGACTTGTTTGATTCAAATAACATAGCTCGGTTATTAGAACGATGGGAATTAAAAGGGGTGCGGCTCTTTCAGGACGACGGGGATCCTGTGAGATTTGTTGATGTTTCGGGTGCCAAAAACTGGCGAAGGGGCCTGACGTGGATACATATGTGGTTGCCACACCCATACGTGCCACAGGAGGCCCCGCACCATGTCA
>JACRCP010000361.1 GCA_016218965.1 Deltaproteobacteria bacterium
CGTCAATCCACGACGAGCAGGACTTGCATTCCAAGTCGAGACATACGCCCGGACAACCCGTCCAGGGCCATGTGCACGTTTCGCCGCCGGGGCAGTCTTCGTCGGCATTGCATTCCTCATACGAAGGCGAACATCCGGCGTCGTCTGTACACTCGTTGGGAACGCAGACGGACCGTTCGGTGTGATTGTCCGTGTAGTCGTTGGAGTACTCGCTGCCCACATCCTTCACGTCCACACAGGTGAACCCGGCTCCGCACTGTGTCTGTTCATCGTCTCCACAGACGATCCCGCAGGTGCCCCCGGAAAACGAGTACTGGATTGCGATGTTCATTCCCTCGGCAAGCATGGCCTGATGAACGTAGTAGACGGCACACGCATGGTCCGAATCGCAACGGCGCCCCTGCGCGCTTGTGGAAACATCACTCAGGACCCTCGCGCAGACGTTGTCCCATCTGCAATGCGCCCATCCCGGGCAGTCGTCGTCCGAGAAGCACTGGCATTTGTCCCCTTTGCAACCGGGGTCCGGTTTTTCCGGTTCAAGGCGCAGGCACTTGCCTTCGATGCATTCGTCGCGGAATGTTCCCGGGCAATCCACGGAGTACTTGCAGTCAGGCGCGCACTGGTTTTTTACGCATGCCGATCCGTCTTTGCCCTCAATCCTGTGAAACTCGCACCCGTCGTCGTCACGGCATTCGACGTCCACGCAACTGCCGTCCTTGCACTCCAGCCAGACGTACGGGAGATCGGCGATGTCGGTCTCGGGGTAAGGCTTGTTTCCAAAATACGCCGTGATGTACAGCGGCTTGATTTTGTTGCAGTCGTCCAGCGTCTTGCACGGGATTTGGCAGGTCGGGCCCAGGTACTCCCCTGCCACTCCCGACGGGCCCAGGATCGTTCCGCCCGAGTTCTGGCAGGCGAATGCCAGCGAAAATAGCAGAAGCGCCGAAGTGAGGGATGGCGCGGGAGCGGCGCAGGCTTGCCGCGCGGATGACGGTCTGTTCATCACCGGCTCAAACTGTACGGGATGGCCGCACGGGTTGTCAAACGCGGGTCGGAACTTGGGTGCGTTGCATGGACCCGGGCTCGGATTCGAAGCTTGCGGGTTGGTGACGCCGGGGGCCGCCCGTCTTGCTCCCCGGCCGCGCCTCCGCGTCGTTTTCGGATGCGTCGTTGTGTGTGGGCGCATGAGGAGGCGCCCGGTGGTTGCCCGAAAACCGCCGCTCCAGCGCAACCGGGTCGCGCCCGTTCTCCGTAGTACTACGAAGGGTGAATCCGGGCGGCAGATGACCCGGGTGGTTGTGCAACGCACCCTCGGAACTTGGCGCTTTGGCGATCAGGTTTTCGGTGGTAGTATCCGGGCATCGTGGCGCGGTGGACTCACATCGAGCTGGTTCTCAACGCCCATGTTGTTCAATCCATCGTCTCGCCGGGGATGACGGCGCTTGAGTATGTTCGTGGACGGCGGGGTCTGACGGGCACCAAGGAAGGCTGCGGCGAGGGGGACTGCGGGGCGTGCACGATCGCCGTCGGCGAGCGGAAGATCGGACGCGTCGTGTATCGGGCAGTGAACTCCTGCCTGTGCCCGGCCGTCAGGCTTCACGGGAAGCACGTTGTCACGATCGAGGGGTTGGCGGACGGGGCGACGCTCCACCCGATCCAGAAGGCCGTCCTCGAAAACCACGCCACGCAGTGCGGGTTTTGTACCCCCGGCGTCGTCATGTCGCTCTTCTGCCTGTTCTCCGAGCGGCGCAAGCCCACCGATGCCGAGATCAGGGACGCGCTCGAGGGGAACCTGTGCCGGTGCACGGGGTACGAGTCGATCCTTACGGCCGCGAAGGCGGTCAAGGGACCGGCGGTCCCGCCCCACCTGAAAAAGGCGGCGGCTCTCATGGAATCGCTGCCAGCCCGGCCCCTGACGGTCGTCCCGGGGGTGGGCGACGAACCGTTCTGCGGGTATCATGTCCCTGATAACCCCGAAAAGCTTTTTGAAACCCTCGAATTGCCGGGTGGCGGCGACAAGTGCCGCATCATTTCGGGCGGGACCGATCTGATGGTCGCGGCCAAGGTGCATGGGCGCCCCTTCATCCATGCCGCGGACATCTCCTGGATTCCGGGCCTGCCGCACATCGGCGAAATGGACGGCCACATTTCCATCGGCGCCCTCACGACGTTTGCCGGGATCCTTGAGAGCCAAAACGTCAAAGAACGCCTCCCGGCCCTCCATGCGGCTGCATTGATAGGCTCGGCGCAGGTGCGCAACGTCGCGACGCTTGCGGGGAACATCGCGAACGCCTCGCCGGTCGCGGATGGCAGTGTGGCGCTCCTCGCGCTGGGCGCCAGGCTTGTCCTTCGATCGGCTTCGGGCGCTCGAAAACTGCCGCTCGACGAGTTCTTCCTCGGCTACAAGAAGACCGCGCTTGGCGACCGCGAGATCATCGAAACGGTCGAGGTTCCTCTCGGCTGGACGCAAAGCAGTTTCATCAAGACGTCAAAGCGCGAGGCGGTTGACATCGCGTCTGTCAGCTCGGCCGTGGCGGTCGATATCGAGAAGGGCAGGATCAGGAAAGCGCGGATCTCACTCGGCGGCGTGGCGCCTTTTCCGGTTCTCTCAGAAAAAGCGGCAGAGCACCTGGTCGGCAAGAAGCCTTCCGAAAAGGCGTTTGAAGAAGCGGGCAGAATCGCCATGTCCGAAGTCACACCGATATCGGACGTTCGCGGAAGCGCGGCGTATCGAAAGCTCCTTGTGCGCAACCAGATGCTGATGCATTGGAGACGGATGTTCGATGAAACGCCGTGATGCCATCGGCTCATCGCCCCTGCACCTGAGCGGTGAGCTGCACGTGACGGGCAGGACGCGGTTTGTCGCCGACGAGCCGCGGCCCGACGGGATGCTCTTCGTCAAGTGCGTCGGAAGCCCGTTTGCGCACGCCAAAATCCTCTCGATTGACCCCGCACCTGCACTCTCGTCCGAAGGCGTCCGCGCCGTTCTGTCGGCTGGGGACATTCCCGGCGAAAACCAGATTGGCCACGCATTCCTTGACGAGCCGCTTTTTCCGGTGGGCGAGGCGATGTGGCTGGGCCAGCCGCTGGCGATCGTCGTCGCGGATGATCCGGAACACGCCCGGGAGGCGGCAGCTCTTGTCGGGGTCGAGTGCGAAGAACTCCCGCCCGTTTTATCCATCGACGAGGCGCTGGCGAAGGGCGATCTGTACGCGCCCGAGCGGCGGATCGTGCGAGGTGACGTGGATCGGGCTTGGGAAAAGTGCGACCACGTTGTCGAAGGGGTCGTCGGAAGCGGCTCGCAGGAGCACCTGTATCTCGAAACGCAGGTTTGTCGAGCGGTCCCCGGCGAGGACGGCGAGACGACGCTCTTTTCGGCCACGCAGGCCACCGCCGAGGTGCAGGAGATCGCCGCCCGCGTGCTGGGCGTCGACCGCAAGGACGTGACGGTGGACGTCAGACGTCTGGGCGGCGCGTTCGGCGGCAAGGAGCGGGCGGCCACAATCTGGGCGTGCCTCGCGGCGCTCGCGGCCTTCAAGACCCGGCGGCCGGTCGAACTCCGGCTCACGCGGCACGAAGACATGCGCTGGACCGGAAAGCGGCACCCGTTTGAGAGCAGGTACAAGGCCGGTTTCAACCGCGACGGCCGGCTCGTCGCGTACTCCGTCGAGCTCAATGCAAACGGAGGGGCGTACGCCGACCTTTCGATGGCCATCCTCGAGCGTTCGATGCTCCACGCCGACAACGCGTACCACATCCCCAACGCGCGGATTGTGGGCCGAGCCTGCCGCACGAATCTGCCGCCCAACACGGCGTTTCGGGGCTTCGGGGCGCCGCAGGGGGTCTTTGTCATCGAAACGGTCATGGACCGCATTGCCCGCAGGCTGGGGTTGGATCCCATCGAAGTCCGCGCCCGGAACGCGTACCGCGAGGGACAGGAGACCCCGTACGGCCAGAAGGTCCACGAACCGTGCCACCCCGGGCTTTTGGCGTGTCTCAAAAAAAACGCTGATTACACAAGACTTTGCAGAGACATCGGTAAATTCAACTCGAATAACAGGAGGTGCAAAAGAGGCATCGGCGTCGTCCCGGTCAAGTTTGGCGTCTCGTTCACTTCGGCGTTCTTGAACCAGGCCTCGGCGCTCTGCTGGGTCTATGGCGACGGGACGGTGTCTTTGAGCCACGGCGGCATCGAGATGGGGCAGGAGGTCAACACCAAGGTCGCGCAGGTCGTCGCGTCGGTCCTTGGCGTCACGCTCGACCGCATCCGGGTCGAGACCAGCAACACCAAGCGCACCGGGAACGCCTCGCCCACGGCGGCCACGACCGGCTCGGACCTGAATGGGAACGCCGCCCGGATCGCGGCCGAGCAGATCCTTGCCCGGCTCCGTCCGGTCGCAGCCGGGTTGCTTGCGACCGGGAACCGGAGAAAACCTGCGGCGGATCGAATCATGTTCCAAAAAAACAAGGTCTTCGACCCGCGCAATCCGCGGCGCTTCGTCAAGTTTGAGGCGCTTGCGCACGAGGCGTACATGCGCCGGGTGGCGCTGGGTGCGCACGGTTTCTATCGGACCCCGGGAGTGCGGTTCGACCGTGCGAAAGGGAAGGGGACGCCTTTCTATTACTACGTGTTCGGCTGTGCGCTCGCAGTGGCCGAAGTCCACCTTCTCACGGGCAACGTGCGGCTCGAACGGGTCCACATCGTCCACGAAACCGGGAAGTCGCTCAACCCCGCAATCGACAAGGGGCAAGTGGAAGGCGCATTCATGCAGGGGTACGGCTGGGCCACGTTCGAAGAGCTTGTGCACGACGCCAAAGGCAGGTATCTCGCCGACACGACCTCGACGTACAAGATCCCCACCATCAAGGACCTGCCGGGAGTGTTCGACGTCGATCTGGTGGTCCGAAACCGGAAACACGCCAGCGTCTTCGGGAGCAAGGGGATAGGAGAACCGCCGTTCATCTACGGCGAGGCCGCGTACTTCGCAATCAAGGACGCCCTGCGCGCGATAGCGCCGGCGGGCGCCGAGATAGACCTGCCGATGCCGGCGACGCCAGAGGCGGTGCTTGAGGCAGTGGAGATGATTAAACAACAGGAAGTGGCCAGTGGCCAGTGGCCAATGGAGAACGGGGATCCCGCATGACCGAGCGAAAAAATGTTGGTGTGGGCGGTTTCTTTGGAGTCCTTGTCGTCTTTATCGTCCTTGCGCCCGGGTGTGGTACCGGGTCGGAGCCGACCGGCGGGGTGGCCGACGCCGGGCAGAGCGATTCCGGGCGGGCGCACGAAGACGCGGAGTCACTGGGCGGGGAAGATCCGGATTTCGATGCCGCGTCGTCGGACGTCTTTGTGGGCGGGGAGGGCGGCGAGGCTGACGTTGTTTCTTCGCCGGACGGCGGAGAGACTGACGGCGAGGTGGCCGAGGATTCAGGAACAAGACCCGATTCCGGCGGGGAAGACGCTGGGATTCCCGATTCCGGGGCGGACACGGGGTGGGACGGCGGTATTCCCGACTCGGGCATCCCTGACGCCGGGATGTTCGACGCCGGGCACGATGTGGGTTCCGCCGTCGATTCTGGCGTCGATGCGGGTGTCGACGCGGGATCGGGGCCTTCGCACAAGAGTTCTCTCTCTGTCTGCTGGACCGACGCTTCATGCCACAGGGCGCTGGTGGTGAGCCACGGCGGGAACTGGAACGTCGGGACGATGCCGTTTCTGTCGCGCAAGGCGTTCGAGAGCGCCTGGCAGCTGGGCGCCGACGGGATCGAGGCCGACGTTCGGGTCACCAAGGACGGTGTGCCGGTGATCGCGCACTCGAGCCCGATAGAGTTCTACGAGTCGCTCGACTGCGCGGGGAAGAAGATCGAGGAGATGACTGCGGCGGAGGTCACGAAGTGCCACCTTGCGCCCTCGACGACCGAGACGATCCAGCGGCTGGATGACCTGCTCGAATGGTCAAAAGCGAAGCTCATCATGCACCTCGACGTCAAGGAGACCGCCGACCTTCCGGCGACGTTCGCCACGATCATCGCCAAGGGCGCCTCGGACAGGGCGTTCATCGCCGCGGGCACGGGCGAGCTTGCAAACGACATCCCGAAGATCGCCGGGTGGGACCAGCTCTTCTACATGGCGCGGGTTCGGAGCGGGGCCGAGGCCACGCAGACCGTTTCGGTCGCCTCGGCGCAGAGGATATTCATGTTCGAGATGGACCGCTCGTACGGTGACGCGGCCGAGGCCCAGCTTTCGGACATCATCAGAAACGTGATGATCCCCGGCGGCGTCAAGGCGTTCTGCGCCTCGGACAAGAGCTACATCACCGAGCAGGTCCACGTGGACATGTACCACCAGGGCTTT
Source organism: Deltaproteobacteria bacterium (assembly GCA_016218965.1). GTDB lineage: Bacteria > Myxococcota > SpSt-1050 > SpSt-1050 > JACRCP01 > JACRCP01. Next base: position 6,353 of record JACRCP010000361.1, read on the forward strand.
GACGGGATCCTCTCTTACGCGCTCCCCGCCGGGATCTCGGCCGCGCAGAAGGTCAACGCCGAGCGCGGCTACCCCCCCTGAGCACCGCGGCCGCCGAGTCACAAGGCCGTCGGTCGGCCCGATCGAGAAGGCGCGTCACCAGGTCGCGTTGACCTGCCCGTGATCGGGTGATTGACCCGCGACGTAGATCCATGTCCCGACGCCGGATCCGACGGCGACGACTCCCACTGCCGTCCACAGCCAGGGATTCGTGTACCATGGTTTCGGGGGTTTTACGTCGGGTGGCGGCTCCATGTCCGGCGGGGTCGGCAGAGGTCTGCGTTCAGGAGTCAGTCGTTCCCACTCGGGTTTCGCCACGACCTCCTCGCCCACCGCGATCTCTGCCGTCTTTTCGAAGGGCCTTCGGGCGCCGGGCGCAACGGCGAGCGCCGTGGCGTCTGTTTGTGCGGGAAACGCATCGAGCTTTTTTGACGCGTCCTCGGCCAGTTTGTACGCCTCGACCGCGGCGCCGAGCATGTCGGATTCGAGGGAAACGGGGACAAGAGCGGTCACCGCGCCGTCGGCAACCCTCATCAGATGCGCGTTGACGGTGAGAAGGGTGTCGTTCGTTTTTGACATCCCGCCGATGACCGTGTAGGCGGCACCCGCGTCCCGCGCGATGCGCGCCGCCTGCGCGCGCGTGGCGGCGTCCAGCGAATTGTCGCGAATTGCGCGCGCCACGGCGGCCTCGGGACTCCCGTCGAGGGTCGAGAACTCGACATTCACGCCGACCTGGGAGCCGGAAGGAACTGCCACAGTCTGTCTCTTTGGGGATCCTCCGGGGGACCCGACCCTGAGGAAGTGCTCGCCGCGGACGACGCCCGTGAGCAGGGCGGGCGTGGATCCGACCTCTTTCCCGTCGATTGCGATCGCCGCTCCCGAAGGAGACGAACGCACGAGGATTGACCCGCGCGGCTCGGCCAGGATTGCGGCGCGGAGTTTTTCGAAGATTCGCTGGTACAAAGGCACGAAATCCCCCGGTTCGAGCCGGCGCCGGGGGTCGAGCCGCACGATGCCCTTGATCAAGTCCTCGGCCGCCTCCTCTTCGCCGGTGGCGATGTACGCAACCGAAAGGTACAGGTAACCGTCTACCAGCGGTTTGAAGTCGTCGAGGTTGACGGCGTTTCTCTCGAGGACGCTCAGCGCCTGCTTGAGCGCCTTGACGGCCTTGTCGAAATCCTGTGCCGCGACGCGTTCGGCGCCGTCCCTGACGAGGCCGGTGGCGCGTCCGACCGCGCCGTGGTCGACCTTGGGAGCATCGAACGCCGTCGCCTTTCGGATGGCCGGTGCCGGGACAGTCCTTAGGCGGTCCGTATTGCCGAGCTCGGTCGCGATGACCTCGGTCGCCCTCGCGCACGCGTCATCCGGCGCCGCATCGTAGACCGGCTGGATCGGAAAGACCATCACTCCCGCCGCGCCGGCGCCCGCGGCGTACGCGGGGAACGCCGAAAGAACCAACATCGAAAACACTGTTGACGAGGAGATCGCGGGACGCATGGGGCCCCCTTTCTGCCGCGAAGGTTGCGGCCTTAAACATATTTTATCACAACGCGCTTGCCTTTTCGACTGCGGCCAATCTACAATGCGCTCCGTTGACCGAACACACGAGGGATTCATGCGCGTCACTTCATTCGGGATGACCGATGTCGGCCGCAAGCGGAAGGCCAACGAGGACTCGTTCTTCATAGACGAGAAAATAGGGATGTTTCTCGTCGCCGACGGCATGGGCGGGCACGCCGCCGGCGAGGTGGCGAGCGCCACGGCGGTGCAGGTGATCCACCGCGAGCTGTCGGCGCGCTACGACCAGATGGACACGGCGCTCAAGAACGGGTCGGTCGAGGCCCGCAACGAGGCGCTTGCCGAGGTCAGCAAGGCCATAGAGGTCGCGTGCCGCGAGGTCTTCGCCATCGCCGAGGGCGACGAGTCCAAGAAGGGGATGGGAACGACGATCGCCATGCTCTTCGTCTTTGGCGAGGAGGCGATAGTCGCACACGTCGGGGACAGCCGCGTCTACATGCTTCGCGACGGCGAGAGCTACCAGCTCACCGAGGACCACTCGCTGGTCCAGGAACAGCTCGCGCGTGGGCTAATCACGCCCGAAGAGGCGAAAAACGCACCGTACTCCAACGTGATCACCCGGGCGCTCGGGATCCAGGAGAGCGTGCAGGCCGACACGCTCTACGTCGAACTGATGCCCGGCGACGAGTTCATGCTCTGCTCGGACGGATTTCACGGATACCTTGCGGACGGCGAACTGCCGGCGCTCATGAAAGGCGTCGAGCAGCAGGCGATCGTCGGGGGGATGATCAACCTTGCCAATGAGCGCGGCGGCAAGGACAACGTCACCGTCATCCACGTGCGCGCGGCCGAGGAGGAGCGCGCCCCCGAGGCCGTGACGCCTTCGGCCAAGATCGAGGCCCTGCGCAACATCCCGCTGTTCAGGTATCTCGACTACAAGGAACTTGTGAAGGTCATCAACGTCATCTCGATGCGGGCCTACGACGAGGGCCAGGACGTGATTGTCGAAGGCGACCCGGGCGAGGAGCTGTTTGTCATCTTGACCGGCGGGATGACAGTCAAGAAGGCCGGCAAGGTCATCGCGATGCTCCGGCCGATGAAACACTTCGGCGAGATGGCGCTTGTCGACAAGGAGCCGCGGTCGGCCACGGTCACCGCCACCGCGCCGAGCAAGTTGATGGTCATCAAGCGCAAGGACTTCGTGCCGATGATGCGCCAGGAGCCGCAGATTGGCGTAAAACTCCTCTGGTCGTTCGTCCAGGTCCTCTCCCAGCGCCTCCGCACCACCTCCGAAGAACTGTCGGAGTACAAGAACATGCAGGGGGAGGAGTAGGGGTCACTCTTCGAACAACGCCTCGGTGAACTCCTTCGGGTCGAACGGGCGGAGGTCCTCGACCGTTTCGCCTATGCCGATGTAGCGGACGGGGATTTTCAGCTCGTCGCAGATGCCGATGATGACGCCCCCCTTGGCGGTGCCGTCGAGCTTCGTGAGAATGATCCCCGTGATTCCCAGCGCCTCGTTGAACTCGCGTGCCTGGGCTATCGCGTTCTGGCCGTTGTTCGCGTCGACGACCAGCATGACCTCGTTCGGGGCGGTTTCGTGGGCCTTGGCCATCACGCGCTTGACCTTCTTCAACTCCTCCATCAGCGGAACCTTCGTGTGCAGCCTCCCCGCGGTATCGGCTATCACCACGTCGGCGCCCTTGCTCTTGGCCGCGCTCACGGCGTCGTAGATCACCGCCGCCGGGTCGCCGCCGTCCTGACCGCGAATCACCTGCACGCCCGCGCGGTCTCCCCAGATCTCGAGCTGTTCGGCGGCCGCCGCCCTGAACGTGTCGCCGGCGGCCATGATGACCGACATCCCCTTTTCGTTTAAGCGCCTGCCGATTTTCCCTATCGTGGTGGTCTTTCCGACGCCGTTCACGCCGACCATCATCATGACGAACGGTTTTGAGCTGTCGTACGCGAACGGGGGGGGATTCAGATCGACGATCCGCGCGATCTCGGCCTTGAGTGCATCCCGGACCTTGGCCGGGTCCTGAAGATCTTTTCCCGACAACTCTTTCCGGACGAATTCGAGCAGGCGCTGCGAGGTCTTGACGCCGATGTCGGCAGTGAAAAGCACCTCTTCGACTTCTTCCAGGACCTGTTCGACCGATTTCTTCCCGCCGAACAGCACGCGGTTGAGTCTGGCGATGAACCCTTCGCGCGTCTTGCCCAGTCCTTCCTTTAGGGTCTTGGGTTTGGGTTTCTCCTTGGGCCGAGGCGCGGGCGGCGCCGCCTCCGGTTTCGGTTCGACCGCCTTTGGCGGCGGCTTCGGCGGTTCAACCGGCTTGAGCGCCTCGGGAGGAACGGGTTTGGCGGGTTCGGGCGGCGTTTCGTCTTCGAGCCGATCGCCGTAGAGCCCCTCGCCGTATTCCTCCTCCTCGACCTTTCCTGCCTCCGCCGGCGCCTCCTCGGGCTCCTTTGCCTTTTCCTCTTCGGCCGGGCGGACTTCCTCGCGCTCGTATTTGAGGCCGGCCTTCTTTTTGGTGATGAACTTCCATGCCGCGGCAACGATCAAGGCGCCGAACGCAAAAAGGATGAGAATCGCGACGATTGCGCCCGCGTCCGCGGTGAAGACAATCTGGGTGTTCATGCTTGGGCTCTCCGGCAGTTCCACTTTTTCATCTTTTGCCTGTCGTCCGCCTAGTAGGGTCCGAGCCGGTGATCGGGGTCCTCGAGGTTCCTTTTGACGTCGGTCAGGAAAGCGGCGGCCTGGCCGGCGTCGGTCATGCGCACATCGAACTTCGCGACAAGCGGCATCATCGGCCGCGTCTCGACCCTGCCTTCAACCAGGACGGGCGTCTTCCGGGTGGCGGTTATCATCAGGTGGAGGATGTCGGGCGTGACTATCGGCCCTTCCATGCGCATGATCCCCGCCGGTCCGACGTTGGTGATGAGGAACGTCCCGCGGTAGCTTCTCGCCTTGGTCCTGAACCAGCGGTCGAGATCGGGGAAGCAGATCCCCGCCAAGCGAAGGCCGAAACCGACGCCTTTGAGGACGGCCGGCACCGGCGGGTACTGCCGCGCGATCCGTGCCCAGGTCTCGGTGCGTTTCGGCGTTTCGCGGCGCGTCCGTTCGATGGCCGCCCTGGCGTCGGCCGCGATCTCGGCAAGGGTCTTCCGGTCGGCGTTCTTCACCATCCCCCAGCCGAGGTAGTCGCCGAGGTCCACCGGAAAACGGATGTCAATGGTGTCGGCGGGGAACAGGCCGTGGCGGCCGTTGTACGCGCAGGTATAAAGGCGGTGGTTGGAAAGGGCGTTCGCCGCGGCCTTGATGATCATGTCGTTGAACGTGAGCTTCGCCTCGGGGCGCTCCTCGTTGAAATTCTTCCGGTAAGCCGTCGCCGTAGTCATGTCGCAGTCGACGTTGCAGTGCGCGGTGGGTCCTATGTTCCTCCACGAAAAGGCGTTGATGAACGCCCGCCGTTTGCCCACGTAGCCTTCAAGGTCTTCGATCGGATTCATACCGCCTCACGCACAGTATCTTTCGGGCTCTTCGAGGTTCCGCCTGATCGCCGCCAGGAAACGGGCGGCCGTGCCGGCGTCGGCGAGTTTGTGATCGAAATCGAGCGCCAGCGGCAGGACCTTCCTCGTGACCGGCCGACCGTCGGTCACGACGACGTCGTCGCGAATTCCGAGCACGCCTAGCGCCGCAATCGAGGGCGACGCGAGCTGGCCGTGCATGGCCGTCACATGGTGCGCGTGGATGTCGTTTATCGTGAACGAACCGGCCCGCTCGCGCTGCTTTGCAAGCCAGCGTTCGTCGGCTGCCGGAACGAAAGCCCTGGCCGCCCGCGCGATTTCCTGTGCCGCCGCCACCACGCCGGCCACGATGGGCACGCGTTCGAGGCGTTCGATGGCCGACGGCCCGGCCGAAACCGCCGCGCGCGCCTCCGCCGATTTTTCGTCGAATACGCGGGCGATGGCGGCGATGTCCAGGCGGTCGGCGTCCGGCACGACGACGAGCGCCGGGGCGTCACCCGCCTCGACGGGGACGCAGATGTCGATTCTCTCGTCCGGTATTATTCGATACCTGCCGTTGTAACGGTAGTTGTAAAAGATGTGTTCGCGGAGCGCCATGGCGGCGGCCTTGACGACGACGTGCGTCAGGCTGACACCGGGTCCCGCCGGCCGGCCGCTGTTTTGCGCATCGATCCACGACAGGGCGCGGTCGATGGCCGCGTCCATGTCGATGACCACCGTCGGCACGTAGTTCGCGCGGTGGAACCGGTCAATGATGGCGCGGCGCGCCTCGATCACCTTTTCGGGGGGATTCATCCACCAACCTCCAACCGACGACCACTGACTACCGACTCACGACCAACGACCAACGACTGCGGAACAACGAACTTCAAGGCTCAGGATACGGGACTCGCGGCCTTCTTTTGGAACTCGTCCCGATAGAACTCCTCGAGCGCGGCGTTCACCTTGACAAAGTAATCGTCCATCTTCTCGGAGAGGGCCTTCTCGATCCTGCCGCCGATCAGGAACACATTGACCTTGAGCTCGAGATCGAGCTCGCGCACGCACGCATCCGGGCCCGCGGGCGTGATCCTCCCCTTTGCCCTGGCGGTGATCCTGTCGGCCCAGATGCCGGGGACGATCTCCCACGTGAAGGTGTTCGAGCGCTTGTCGATGTCCGTGGTGTCAATCATCTCGAGGCGATCCTTTTTGATCCATGCGCGGGTGCGCTCCGACACCACCCGCACCATCCGGACCTTCCGGAATATGCGGTCCTCGGTCTCCCTCCGTTCGATCTCGGCGCGGGTCTCAAGTCCCAGCTTTTTGCGCGCCCACTCGTCGTACACCGGCGAGGTCACGACCGCGATGTACCTGTCGGCGGGGATCTTCAAGGTGTGGCGGAGCTTCTGTTGCATCAACCATTCCTTTCCGTTTTGCCGGCGAGATACTACCATCCCGTCCGGCAAATTCAAGACACGCTTGCCTGCCGGGCGTTTCAATGCTACTAGCTCTACTGTGATCGATCCCGGACCGAGACTGACGCGCGAGGTGCGAGCAGCGCGAGGCGCGACGAGGGCGCATACCTGGCAGGTATGTAACGGAGGAGCAACGACGCGATGCGACGCAGATCGTGCGGTCAGGCGAC
>JACRCP010000363.1 GCA_016218965.1 Deltaproteobacteria bacterium
GTCGCCTGACCGCACGATCTGCGTCGCATCGCGTCGTTGCTCCTCCGTTACATACCTGCCAGGTATGCGCCCTCGTCGCGCCTCGCGCTGCTCGCACCTCGCGCGTCAGTCTCGGTCCGGGATCGATCACAGTAGAGCTAGGATGCAGCCGACAAGGAACATCGAGCCGGGCAGAACCGGGGAGCCGTAGTTGATTTCCCCTCCTCGGGCGCGCCCGAGAGCATTGCGCCGCTTCCGGCAAGCGCCGAGGCAAGCGCAAGAGCCGCGTCGTCCTCGTGCATCTCGTCGGCGCCGAAGTCGATCACGAACAGGTTCTCCTTGCCGAGTCGCTGCAAGTGCTCGACGTCGGACTCGCGGACGACATGGCCCTGCCTGAACGCCCTTCCCTTGAACTCGCCCGGCCGGATCTCTGTGATGTCGTGGGCAAGGGCCTTGCCCACCGCTTGGGCGATTGGAATCGTCCTCGTTTCGGGGCGTGTGTCGTCGGGACCCTAAGTAAGCGTTGGCCAGCACCAGATCGTCCAGACGGGCAAGGTCGCTGCGGGGCCAGCGCGGCGCCCGCACGGCGGGAACGCTGTCGGCAATCACCGCGATGATGTCGTCCCGTTCATTCGCGAGGAGGGGTCCGCCGACTCCCTCACGCCAGACCTCGGCCCTGGGGCCGGGTTGGTCAATCCCTCCCTCGACGAGGACGATGTCGCAATCCGCGTACAGCGACAGGACACGCCGGTACGCGTCGTCGCCCGCCGCGCGCGGCAGGAAGATCGCCGCTAGATCGGGGGTGACCACGGACGCGGGGGATCCGCCCGCCTCGCGGTCCCGGTGCGAGTCCTTGCCAGGCGTGTCGAACTCGTGGTTGTGCGAGCTATGCTTGACCGTGCCCACCCGCAGCCCGCGCCCCGAGAGCTCGCGGACGAGATCCACGATCAAGGTCGTCTTTCCGTGGTTCTGGCGACCGACGATGTGCAGAAGTTTTTCGGTTCGCCCCTGACCGGCCACCGCGAGCCTGCGCCATACGGCCAAGAGCAACACGACGGCGGCAAACCGAACGATGCCAGGAAGCACCCCCCGGACCGTGACGGTGGCCGCAGGTCGGGGGATCGGAGTCAAAACGCTTTGGATGATATCGCATTCCGGTGCAGATGGGGTCTGGAAGCCGAAAGCCCGCAGGGCCCGCCGCATATTACTGGAAATCATGTCACGCGTGCGGCGAACCGACCAACCGGGGGCGGCAAGGGCGCTCGCGGCTTGACGTAATTACGGTGGCCGTATACGGTTGTCGTAATGGGAGGCCGCCATGGAGAACGTCGAGCGAGAGATTTTACTATCCTTCTGGAAGGTTCACATCCTCCACCACGCGAAGAAGAAGCCCGTGATCGGCCAGTGGGTGATCAGGGAGCTCCGCCGCCACGGGTACGAGGTGAGTCCGGGCACGCTCTACCCCCTGCTCGCTCGCATGGCGGGGCGCGGTTGGCTGCGGTGCAGGGTTGATCCGGAGGGCGGTTTGCGGGCCCGAAAGGAGTACTCCCTCACGAAGAAAGGGCGGGAGGTGCTGTCCTTTCTCCGCGACCAGGTCGAGGAGTTGCACCGCGAGGTGGTGCTCGGCGAAGAGGAGGAACCGGAATCATGAACGACTCACCCCAGGTGAAGTGGGATCTGTTGGCGTGGAGGCCGCTGCGGGCGGCGGTGATGTCGGCGGCGTTTCCGGTAGTGCTTCAGGCGGCGGCGCTGGCGGCGGTTGTCGCGCTTGCCGTCAACGGCTTGGGCATCGGGGCGGGCCTGAAAGCCGAGGAGTTGATGACGCTGCGCAAGACCAACCTGACGACGCTGGTCGTTTGGGGTCTCTGGTGGCCGGGGATGATCGCCATTGCCGTCTTGTTCGGCCGGGCCTGGTGTACGGTGTGCCCGATGGAATTGGCCAACCGCATCGGCGACGCCGCCGCCCGCAAGTTGGGTTGGCCGCGCGCCCGGCTGGGCAAGTATCTGCGGGCTGGTTGGTTCGTCGTTGTTCTCTACCTGACGCTCCAACTGCTGGTCGCGGGTGTGTCCATACACCGCGTGCCGCACTACACCGCAATTCTTCTGTTCGTGCTGCTGGGCGGGGCCTTGCTGGCGGGAATGGTCTTTAGCGAGCCGCGCTCGTTCTGCCGCGCCTTCTGCCCCGCCGCCGCGCTGCTTTCAGTCTATGGGCGCAACACGCCCGTGCAACTCGAAGCCAAGGAGCCGTCGGTCTGCGAGCGTTGTCCGACGAAGGACTGCGTGCGCGCCGAAAACCGCAATCGCTTCGACCAGCGGAGTTGCCCGTCGCTTCTACGTCCATTCAACCGTGAGCCTTCGGACGGTTGCGTGCTCTGTTTGCAATGCGCCAAGGTCTGCCCTTACGGCAACATGGGCGTCGGCTTGGTCGCGCCGGGTGCGCCCGTGCGTCGCAAGGCCCTGCTCAAACCGTTCGAGGCGGCGTTTGTAATGGTTGCTCTCGGCTTCGTCGCGCATGACACCATTGGCGAGGTCGGCTGGTTCGATGGTCTGTTCCACACCGTCCCCGCGAAGCTGAGCGTTTGGTGGTCCGCCATCGGGTTTGACTGGTTGGAGGCGCTTTGGTTCCTGCTGGTGTTTCCCCTCGCCGTCTGGCTCGTCATCGCCGGAATTGGCTATCTCCTCGGCCATTGCGGCAACCTTGCGACGCTATTGCTCGCGGCAGCCACCGGCGCGGCCCCGGTCATCGCCGTTGCCCACCTGGCGAAAGCCGCCGCCAAGATGGCCTCCTGGGGTGGGTTTCTGCCGCTCGCGCTCCGCGGACCTCGGGGGATCGACGCGCTTCACCGCATCGCCGACCACTCGCTTTCCGCGCCGGCAGCGTTCATCGGGCTTTCGGTTCTGGGTTGGGTGACGCTGGCGCTGGTCCTGGGCATGGCCTGGAAAACCTGGCGCTGGGCGAGACAGATCCCGGCCGACGCGGCGGTTGCAGCGAGGACCGGTCTCGCTGGCGCAGCGATCCTTTTCGGCGCGGTGTTGGTTGTCTGGGGTTGGCCGGGGCTGTAACTAACAACGAGGGAGGCGGCGATGAGACGGATGGCCGGATCAATCGGGATTTTACTGACACTCGCAGCGGCGGCCGCATCGATTCACGGCTGCGACAGTGGTTCGCCACAATCTGCAATCATGGACGGGGGGGACGGTACCGGTGACGCGAGCTTCATTGATGGCGGTTCTGTCGACGCGAGCGCATCGCTCCCGCTCGATGAGCCGCTTTCCGCCTCGCAGGTCCGCGCCGGGACGGTGACGAAGGCTTCCGAATTGCTTGGCGGGTACGGCGCACGGGGCGCAGTCGGGGATGTCAAGATATACAACGACCGGGTCGCATTTGTCATTCAGGCAGTCGAGAACCCCAAGTGCTGGGGACCGTATGGCGGGAGCCTCATCGACGCGGCGCGGCTGACGGCGGGGGACACACGCGGGACTGACCTGTTCTTCGAGCTTGTGCAGGCGTTCGGGATGCCTCCAAGGGCGTTCAAGGCGGCATCCATCGAGGTCATCGCCGACGGGAGCGACGGGGCGGCGGCCGTGGTGCGCGTGAAAGGCAAGGACGGCGGGATCCACATTCTCGACGCCGCCCTCTGTCCTGGATCGCTCTGCGCGGATTTCAACCTGGACGTGACTACCGATTACGCCCTGGAGCCCGCGAGCGACAGGCTCGCCATCGAGACCCGCATCGTACCCCGCAAGAGACGGCTTGAAAGCTTCGCTCTGGGCGACATGTTCCACCCCGGCGACCGGACGCGGGCGTTCGCACCGGGAGGTGGCTACGAGATCACAACCGGAGCCCACATACCATGGATCGCCGGGCTGTCCCCCACCGTATCGTATGCCTACCTCCGCGACACCGACGAACACTTGATCGAGATCCCGCTCATCCAGGACGAGATCATCCTTGTCCAGGGTGACGCGGTTGATGTCCCGCGGGGCCAAGAGCATGTCTACCGCCGTCACCTCCATGTGGGTGACGGCTCGGCCGAAGGCGTCTGGGCCGCCGAGCGCAAGCTGCGCAACGCCGATGCACAGGGGTCCATCGCGGGCGTCGTGACGAACGGCGAAGGCGCGCAGGTGATCGCGCGGCCCGGCACCGGTGCGGGGCCGATCTCGCAGGCCTGGGCCGGTGCAGACGGCTCTTTCACCCTTTCGCTCCCCGCTGGGAGCTACTCGCTGACCGCGGAGAAGAAGCGAGTCCGGACGGCGGCACCCGTCCCGGTGGACGTCGCCGACAGACAATCGGTCTCCGCGGCGCTCGCGCTCGACGCCCCTGCAATTCTCCATGTCGAAATCGGCACCGAGGATGCCGTGGGGCTCCCGCAGGGACCGGCGCCGGCGCGCGTGGCGCTGCTCGCGGGGCACGACGCGCCACCGGCCGGCGGGCGCGCGGCGCTGCTGTACGTCAAGGCCGGCCCGCAGGATTTTTCCGTCGAACCCGGCGAATACACCGCCTATGTGACGCGCGGCTTCGAGTTCGAGTACGCCAAGGCAAACGTGGCTCTTGTCGCCGGGCAGACGGCGACTCTCACCACAACCATCCGTCACAGCGTCCCGACCCCCGGGATGGTCTCGGCCGACCTGCATCTCCACACCACCCGCAGCATCGATGCGCAGCGCTCAGAGGACGACCACGTCGCGGCCCTCTCCGGCGAGGGGGTGGAGGTCCTCGCGAGCACCGACCACGACTACATCGACGACGTGCAAGGTGTGATCGACGCCCAAGGGTACACGCCCTGGGTCCGGGCGCTCACCGGGACCGAGGTGTCGCCGGTCTGGGCGCACATGAACGCCTACCCGATCCCGCCGGGGCCGCTTGTGGGCCGTTACTTCACAATACCTTTCATCGAGCACGACGCCGACGGGAACTTCGCGCGGAAGATCTATTTTCCCGAGGCCTTCGCGCTGGCCCGCCAGGCGGGGGCAAAAGTCCTTCAAATGAACCACGTGCGCACCGGGGCCGCATATTTCAACCACATCGAGTATGATCCTGCGATTGGCGTCGGCCCGCTCGATCACCAAAAATGGTCCCCCGAGTTCGATGCATTCGAGGTCTGGAACGGGAGCGAGGACGTGCAGTTCCTCAGGACCAGGACCTTTCCGGACTGGTGGAGTTTCTTGAACCAGGGGCTCGTCTTCACCGCCGTCGGAAACTCCGATGCGCACAACAGCGGAGGCGGGATCCCGCGGAACCTCGTGTCGATCGGCGTCGACAGCGCCGCGGAGGTCACGCCGGACGGATTCGCAGAGGGAATCCTCAAACATCGTTCGATTGTCTACGGAGGGCCGTTCATCGCGCTGCGGGCGGGGGCCGGCGGGATCGGCGACACGGTCACAGCAACGCCGGTTGACCTGCACATCCGCGTCGAGGCGCCGATCTGGATCCCCGTGAACTTCGTCGAGCTCGTCCGAAACGGGAAAATCGAGACCACGTTCGATCTGGAAGAGGCGCAGCGCCAGGGGACGATCGTCTTCGACGAGACCATTCCCCTCGCCCCGGACAAGGACTCTTGGTACGTCGTCATCGCCGGCCACCGGACCGCCGACCTCTCGCCGCTTTATCCGGGGAGGCAGGTTATGTCGTTCACAAATCCGATTTGGGTGGATATCCTTGGAGACGGCTTCACGTCGCCCGGACTGTAGCCGACGTCATCCATCCAGGAGCGAGAAGGGAGAGAACTACGCTGCTCAACCGTTGTGAGACGCTGTTGATGAACAACCAGCTCCGCTCCTTGATCCAGCGCCGGTTCGAGGCCAGGCGCCTCCTGCGCATGGGCGGCAAGACTCCGCACTGGCGGGTTCTCGAAATAGGCTGCGGCCGCGCCATCGTCAGCGTCGGGGACGTCACCGCCATTCGGGCGGACGACGAGACCTACGATGCGGTATTCGACTTCGGAATCATTCATCACGTGCCCGACTGGCGCGCGGCTCTCCGTGAAATCCGCCGGGTGCTGAAACCGGGAGGGCGGTTGTTTGCCGAGGAGGTGCACGAGCGTTTCATCAGCCATCCGGCATTCCCATGAGCGTGCTTGCGGACAATTCCGGGTCGGGCCGCGACGTGGCGCTGCTGTTCACGACGCGGTCGCTCCGGCTCTTTGCCTACGGCTTTCTGTCGGTGGTGCTGGTGCTGTACCTGCACGCGGCGGGGCTGTCGCAGGACAAGATCGGCCTGCTGTTGACCCTGACGCTGGCGGGCGACACGGCGATCTCGCTGTGGCTAACGACGAACGCGGATCGCATCGGGCGGCGTCGGGTGCTCGTGGCGGGAGCGGTGCTGATGCTTTTCGCCGGGGTGCTTTTTTCGCTGACGCGCTCGTTTATGCTCCTGTTGTTGGCGGCGACCATCGGCGTCATCAGTCCGAGCGGCAACGAGGTCGGCCCGTTCCTGGCCACCGAGCAGTCGGGGCTCTCCGAGAAGGCCGATTCGAAGCAGCGCACGCACATCTTCGCCTGGTACAACGTGGCGGGATCGTTCGCGACTGCGCTGGGGGCGCTGGCGGGCGGCGGCCTCGCGCAGTTGCTGCAGACGCGCGGCGTGGCCGAGTTCGCCAGCTATAGGGCGGTCGTGGCAGGGTACGCGATCATCGGAGCAGTGCTGGCGATGCTCTTTGCACGGCTGTCGCCTGCCGTCGAGCCGCCGGCGGAGCGGCGCGCGGCGCAGCGGCCGGCCTGGTTTCACGCAGACCTGGGGCTGAAGCAATCACGGGGCAACGTGTTCCGGCTCGCGGGGCTGTTCACGATCGACGCATTCGCGGGCGGGTTCGTGGTTCAGGCGTTCGTGGCGTATTGGTTCCATGAGCGCTTCGGCGTGAATCCGGCGACGCTCGGGGCCATCTTCTTCGCGGCGAACCTCCTGGCGGGCATCTCGGCGCTGAGCGCCGCGTGGATAGCCAAAAGAATCGGGCTGCTCGCGACGATGGTGGCGACCCACATCCCGTCGAACGTGCTGCTAATGCTCGTCCCGTTGATGCCGAATCTGACGCTCGCGATGGTGATGCTGCTCGTGCGCTTTTCCATCTCGCAGATGGACGTGCCGACGCGCCAGGCGTACACGATGGCGCTGGTGGCCCCGGAGGAGCGCAGCGCCGCCGCGGGTGTGACGGGCATTGCGCGCACCGTGGGCGCGTCGCTTTCGCCAATCGTGGCGGGGCCGCTCTATGCGAGCGCGGCGCTCGCCGGCCTGCCGTTTTTGATCGCGGGCGGGCTCAAGATAGTTTACGACCTGCTCGTCTGGAGGGCGTTCCGTGCGGTGAAACTGAAGGATTGATCGACATGATCCGAAATGCCCTGCTCATCTATCCCGCGTCCCGTCGCTACACCGCCAACCTGAGCACGCACCGCCTGCCCGGCCTGGTCACCGCCCACAGCGGGCTGACCATCCTGGCGCAGATCCTCATCCGACGCGGCCTGCGGGTGCGGGTCATCGACGAGCAGGTGACGCCCTTTGCCGACCACCTCCTCGACGGCGTGGACCTGGTCGGCGTCTCGGTCCAGACCTCCTGGGCGCCGCAGGCCTTTCGCATCGCCGCCGCCACACGCGCGCGCGGCATCCCGGTGGTGCTGGGCGGCGTTCACGTGACGCTCAACCCCGACGAGGCCGTGCTGCACGCCGACTTCGTGTGCCGCGGCGAGGGCGAGCGCACCCTGCCCGAGCTGATCGACGCGCTCGATTCCGGCCAGGGGTTATCGGACATCCTCGGCCTCAGTTACCGGCGGGACGGTATGGTCAGACACAATCCACCCAGGCCTCTGCTCACCAATGCCGAGCTGGACGAGGTGCCATGGCCGCGCCTCGACCTCATTGAGGGCCTTGGCGATCGCCTGCGCCTCCCGCTCAACCGCTTCATCCACTTCACGATGGCCACCCGCGGCTGCGATCAGGCCTGTCGATATTGCTCGGTGACCCGCGTCTTCGGTCGCGGGCTGCGCCACCGCAGCGTCGGCAGCATGATCGAGGAGTTGGGCAGCCGCTACGATCCGCAGCGGCAGTTCCTCTTCTTCCTCGACGACAGTCTGGCCGCGGACGCGGACTTCCTCAAGGAGCTGCTGGCCGCCCTGGTGCGCGAGCGCCTGGTGCCGCGGCACGGCTGGCATTCGCAGCTTCGCGCCGACGCGGCCCGCGACCCCGAGCTGCTGCGCCTCATGCAGGCGACCAACTGCGTGTGGGTGACCTGCGGCTTCGAATCGTTGAACGACGACTCGCTTCGCCGCCTGGGAAAGGGGCAGAGCCGGCGCGATGTCGAGCTGGCCATCGCCCGGCTGCGCGAGCACGGGATCATCGTCAACGGCTTCTTCATGTTCGGCACCGACGACGACGGGCCTGCGGCCATGGCCGAGACCGTGCGCTTCGCTCGCCGGGCCGGCTGCTTCATGGGCGGATTCATGCCCCTCACCCCCTTCCCGGGCACGCCGACCTTCGATGAACTCGACGCTGAACGGCGCATCTTCACCCGCGACTGGGAATTGTACGACGTGCAGCACGTGGTCTTCCGGCCGCGCCGCATGAGCGCCTGGGATCTATACTGGCGAACCATGGCCTGCTACCCGGCCTTCTACCGGCCGGATCACTGCCTGCGCCACGCCGCCTGGATCCTGCGACGGGGCGTGACCGTGGCGGACTTGGCCATCGGCGCCACCTGGCCGCTTTTGAAGAACCTGGCCTGGGCGCGCGAAGTGGCGGCCAACGTTGATCCTTCCGTAAGAACCCCCTGTTCGCGGACATGCGCGTTGTCAGCGCTCGTGACAACGTGACGGTTCCGCCGTGAGCCAATCGGATCATGGCGGTCAGATTTCCACACCGGCAACCGCTTCCGGGTAGCAAA
>JACRCP010000364.1 GCA_016218965.1 Deltaproteobacteria bacterium
CACGGTGCCCGCGGGGTCGTTCCAGATGGGGTGCAACAGCGCGGTGGACACGGAGTGCGATGGCGACGAGAACCCGTACCACGCGGTGAGCGTGCCGGCGTTCAAGGTCGACAAGTACGAGTTGACGGTGGGCGAGTATCAGGCGTGCGTGGACGCGGGGGGTTGCACGGCGGCTGGTACCGGTGGGTCGTGCAACTACGGCGTGTCGGGGAGGGACAGCCACCCGATCAACTGCGTGGACTGGACGCAGGCGAAGGCGTACTGCACATGGGCGGGGAAGCGGCTCCCAACCGAGGCGGAGTGGGAGAAGGCCGCGAGGGGGACGGACGGCAGGAAGTACCCGTGGGGGAACGACGCGCTCGACTGCGACCATGCCGTCCATTCGGTAA
Organism: Deltaproteobacteria bacterium; assembly: GCA_016218965.1. Lineage (GTDB taxonomy): Bacteria > Myxococcota > SpSt-1050 > SpSt-1050 > JACRCP01 > JACRCP01. Next base: position 390 of record JACRCP010000364.1, read on the forward strand.
GCCCGTGCAGTAACTCAAGCACGGCCCCCGTGGGGAGCAAACCAGCGGGCGTCAGCCCATACGGGGCTGAAGATATGGTGGGTAACGTGTGGGAGTGGGTCGAGGACTGGTATCACGACAGCTATACGGGAGCGCCCGCCGACGGAAGTGCATGGGTGACTCCGACCGGTACGTATCGGGTGTTGCGCGGGGGCTCGTGGGGCGGCGACGGCGCGGGCGGCCTGCGCGCGTCGGATCGCGACTGGAGCACTCCGACGTCGGGGGCGGCAACGTCGGGTTCCGTTGTGCGGGTGCGGCCCAGTGATTTCTCTCGCGGAGGGGTGTTGGATTCTGAGTTCTGGATTGCTGGATTCTGGTCCGGAAGAGAAGGGGGTTCGGGGGCGTAGCCCCCGGAAATCGGGATTTGACACATGAAGGAATCGCCAATCTTCATCAAGACCTACGAGACGCTGGTGTGGCTCCTGCATCACACGCAGAAGTTCCCGCGCTCGCAGCGGTTCGTGATGGGCAAGCGGATGGAGGAGGCGGCGCTGGACTTGTATGACAAGCTCCTGGCCGCCGCGATGGCCCGGGACACGCGCCAGTCCCTCGCGGGCGCGGACTTCGATCTGGCGCGGCTCAAGCTCTACAGTCGTCTTGCCAAAGACCTGGAGTTGTCAGCCTTCAATCAGTACGAGTTTCTTGCCAAGAACCTCGACGAGCTCGGCAAGCTCCTTGGCGGGTGGCGGAAGCGAGCGGAACGGTCTTTCCCCTCGAAAGAGGGTTGAGATGGGGTACAGGGGAACATGGCGTATCGCGTGGTGCGCGGCGGGTCGTGGAACAACGACAACACGAACAACCTGCGCGCGTCGAATCGCAACAGGAACACTCCCACGAACAGGAACAACAACAACGGGTTCCGTTGTGCGGGTGCGGCCCAATGCTTCTTTCACCGGCCCGAGATGCCCGGCGTTCACGGACGCCGGGATACGGCCCAAGAGAGAAACACACCCTGTGTCCCGGCCCGGCAGCATTTCGGCGAGGGGCCAAAAAGCGCAGTGCCCCCCCGGCCTGTGGTAGCCCGCAAGGGCGAAGCCGGCCGGGGGGGATTGTGTGAATGAACCGTGCTGGAACCTCACCAGCCAGTTCTTCGCCAACGTCCACCTCGACGCGCTCGACCACTACGTCAAGGAGCGGCTCCGCCTGCGCCGGTATCTCAGGTACGTGGACGACTTCTGCGTCTTTCACGATGACCGGGAGTTGTTGCAGGATGCCCGATGTGCGATTCGTGAGTTCCTCCTGTCGCTTCGCCTTCGGCTCAACGAGAGGAACAGCCGCATCCGGCAGGCGAAGGAGGGGATCGAGTTTCTGGGATTCGTGGTGAGTCCGCATTACCTCCGGCTCAACCAGACGTCGGTTCGCCGACAACGACGGCGACTCAGGACGTTGCAGAGCGAATACGCGGCCGGCGCCATCGGTTGGCCCGGTGTCGCGGCCTCGCTGCAGGCATGGGATGCGCACGCGGCGTTCGGGACGACCCGCAGGTTGAGGGAAGGAGTTTTCGAGAGTGCATTGTTCACAAAGGGATCTCGTTGAACAGCGTGCCGTGTCCCGTACACCGACATGCTCGAGACCACTGACAACGCTGCGCGGATGCCGCGTCAAGCCGCGGCACTACAAGGCGGTGTCAAGCCACCGCACTCCAAATCACCCCCCGTGGGCGGTGTGGATGGCCTGTACGCTCGCGCCGTCGGGTCGCGCTACTTGAGCTTGAGCGTCGGCAGGTAGGGGGATTCCGGTCGAGGTACGAGCAGACGGCGGAGCGGGTCCGGAAGGAGGTCGAGGCGTTCGAGGACGATCTGGCCGATGAGAGGTTCGCACCCCGGCGGACCCACCAGGCAGTCCGCCGTCATTCGGCGCCCGGCGATCGAGATGGAGACCGGCCCCGCAAGCGCGAGTTCGATCTTTTCGTCGGTGGCGAGAGCGACGATGGCCTTGTCCGTTGTGTGAAGGCCGAGGGCCTCGACCAGGTCTTGCGGGAGGAGCATCAAGACCGCGCCGGTGTCAACGAGCGCATCGATTTCCGCGCTGCGGATCTGCTTCCCGTCGGTTTTGTGTTCCTCGGCGAGGAAGCGGTCCACTTCGTTCTCCAGGCGCACCTTGACTCGAATTTCTCCCACGCGGCCTCCTTCAATCGCAACGATACCACGAACGTCTGGTCCGGACAAGCCGTCCGCCGTCCGTGCTCAAGATCACCCCCCGTGGGCGATGTGGATTACCTGTACGCTTGCGCCGTCGGGGACGGGGTGGGTGGCGAAGGCGTCTTTTTCGACCTGCGCGCCGTTGACGGAAACGACGATCAGCGCGTAGTCGAATCTCATCGCGTTCAGGACGTCCTGTACGGTCATCCCTTCGCGCCAGTCCAGCTTGTCGCGGTTGTTGACGACTATCATCGGCGGCTTTTCAACCCTCACCCTGACCCTCTCCCAGCGGGAGAGGGGAAAACGACCCGAGTGGTCTTCGTGTTGCGGCGGTCGTCACGGGCCTTTCACGATCGCCACAAGCTCCGGCAGATCCATCCCCAGTTCTTTTAGGCGCTCGATCGTCGGGACGCCGTTTTCGTCCCAGCCCCTCGCTTTGTACGCCGCATCGACGACCTTGTTGTACTGGCCCATCCGGAACTTCCGGAGGGCCTGCATCTTCTCCTCCGTCGTCTTTCCGGCGGGGTCGAAGCCGATGAGATCGCGGAGCTGCTTGTCATATCGCTCGGCGCGGGACTCATACTCCTCTTTTGTTACCGGGCCGACGGCGCGGTACGGGGGCATGTCGTCCTCGCGCGCGCCCTTTCCGAGCATCCGGCAAATGAGGCGCTGGAGGTTGTGGGCGCGGGCGGACTGCGCCAGCATCATCTTTTCGTCAAGGGGCTTCCCGGTCATCCCTTCGAAGAACTTGAAGTAGTTCCGCACGTGGTCGGGGATCTTCGCCGCGGCCTGTGGCGGGTGCTTCTTGTTGTCGGCGGGGACAACGTCGTTCCAGACGATCTTGCAGAGCCCCTGAAGGCCGAACCAGGTGCGCCAGAGCGGGAAGTAGTAGAGCGCGTACGCCTTGTCCGTAAAGCTCGGGATCTGGTTGTTGACCATGTCCATGAAAATGAGCCACGCCTCGTCGTGCTGGGGCCCCTTGACCGCCATGGCATAGCCCGCCTGCTGGGCGAGCGACTCCTTTGAGACGTATTCGGAGTACTCGAGGCCCTTGACCTCCATTCCGATGTCCTGAAGGTACGCCGGATCTGCCCTGCCTTCCCTCGCCCATTTCTCTTTCAGATACCGCACGCCCTTTCCGACATCGGCGCCAAAACCCTCGCCGCGTGCCATCCGGTGCAGAAGCTCAAGCACGTCGGCGCACGCGCCGAAGCGCAGCTCAAGCCCTCCGGAATATGTCTTGTCGATGACACCGGCCTCGAAACACTCCATGACGAATGCGATCGTGGTGCCGGCGGAGATCGTGTCGATTGCATACGTGTCGCAGTAGAAATTGAACTCGAAGACGAAGTCGAGATCGAAGCAGCCCATGTTCGAGCAGGCGGCCGCCGTTTCGTACTCGGGCCCGTCCACGCAGACCTTCTGCCCCCTGTACGGGCCGGTTTGAAGCTCGAAGTTGTCCACGGTCTTGGCGCAGGCCATCGAGCAGCCCTTCCAGCAGCCGTCGGAGACGCCCTGCGTCAGGCGCTTCTTGAGGGCGTTCATGTCGATCCTCGGGGTGTCCGGGTGCGAGCCGAAGCGGTAGTTGTGCACCGGCAAAAGGTCGTAGCGGTCCATGACGCCCACGATGTTCGCCGTGCCCACCTGGCGCATGCAGCACTGCTTGTCGTCGAGCGTGGCCATCTCGGCGTTGATCTTCATGCCGTGGTCCCGGATCATCTGCGGGTCGACCGGGTGGTTGAGGTCGTCGTTGACCTCGATGGCCCCCGTCGGACAGACGTAGGCGCACGAGGTGCATCCGACGCAGCGCGGGTCGACCTCGCCGTAAGGCATCGTGAGGTGCCGTTTGATCCCGCGGCCGGCGAAATCGAGGATGCGTTCCTGAATGAACTCGTCGCACGCGCGGACGCAGTGGCCGCAAAGGATGCAGGCGTGCGGGTTCTCGTCGGTGATCGCGCTCCTGAAGCGCGAGCTGTTTACGCCGCATTTTGCCGCGACCTCTTTGACGATCGGGACATTGGGCCAGCGCCCGAGGTACATCTCGGCCAGGATCTCCCGATGTTTCGCGACCGCGGGCGTCCCGGTACGCACGGCAATCTCCTCGCGCACCGGGTAGTTGCACGAAGTGACGAGCCGCGTCTTCCCGCGCGACTCGACCTCTACGACGCAGAGCCGGCACATCCCGGTCGGCGTAAGGTCCTTGTGAAAGCAGAGCGTGGGGATCTCGATCCCAAGGGACCGGATCGCCGGGAGGAGGAATGAGCCGGCCGCCACCGCCGCGGTTTTCCCGTCAATAATCACGTTGATCTGCGCCATTATCCGACCTCGACTGCTTCAAACCTGCACACCTCGCGGCAGATGCCGCACTTTAGGCACTTCTGCCGGTCGAGCACGTGCAACGCCTTCTTCACTCCCGAAATCGCCGCCGAAGGACACGGTTTCACGCACGCCCCGCATCCGTTGCACTTCTCGTTGATGCTGTAGTGAATGAGAGACTTGCAGACGCCCGCCGGGCATTTCTTGTCGCGTATGTGGCTCTCGTATTCATTGCGGAAGTACCTGATGGTCGAGAGCGCCGGGTTGGGCGCGGTCCCGCCAAACTGGCAAAGACTCGTGTCACGGACGGTCTGCGACAGCTCTTCGAGGAACCCCAGGTCTTCGGGCCTGCCCTCGCCCCGGCAGATGCGCGTGAGCACATAGTCTAAGGCAAAAAGCCCCTCGCGGCAGGGCGTGCACTTGCCGCACGACTCGTCCGCGAGGAAGCTTGTGAAATGGCGCGCGACGTCGACCATGCACGTCCTTTCGTCCATTACGATGAGGCCGCCCGAGCCCATGATGGAGCCGGCGGCGCCAAGCGAATCGAAGTCCAGGGGCATGTCGAGTATGCCCGCCGGAAGGCAGCCGCCCGACGGGCCGCCGATCTGGACCGCCTTGAGCGCTCGGCCGCCCGGGACCCCGCCGCCGGCCCCCTCGACGATCTCACGGAGCGGGATCCCCATGGGCACCTCGACGAGGCCCGTGTTGCGGACCTTGCCGGCCAAAGAAAGGACCTTCGTCCCCGACGAGCCGTTCCGGGGGGCACCGCCCGCACCGATGGATGCGAACCACTTCGCTCCCCTTTCGAAGATCACCGGGACGGTCGCCCAGGTCTCGACGTTGTTGAGAACCGTGGGCCTGTCACGGAAGCCGCGCTCGGTGTGGTGAACGTACTTCGGCTGCGGCTCGCCGACGCGCCCGGAGATCGACGCGATAAGCGCCGACGACTCGCCGCAGATAAATGCGCCGGCCCCGCGGCGAATCCGGATGTCGAAGTCAAACCCGAGGCCGAGGATGTTCTTGCCCAGCAGCCCGCGCCCGCGGGCCGCCTCGATCGCGATCTCCAACCTGTGTTTTGCCAGCGCGTATTCCTTGCGGACGTTGATGTGGCCCTCGTGAGCGCCGACGGCGAAGGCGCCGATGGTCATCCCTTCGAGCACCGAGTGCGGATCGGCTTCGACGAGCGAGCGCTCCATGAGCGCGCCGGTGCAGTTGCAGACCACGTGGACCTCTTGGCTGCGCGCCGCCGAGGCGTTCCGTGCAGCCTGCCACTTGAAACCGGTGGGGAACCCTCCTCCGCCGCGACCGCGCAGGCCGGAGGCGATCACCTCCGCTACGACTTCCTCGGGTCTCATCCGGGATATGGCCTTGCGCAGCGCCGCGTACCCGCCTCGCGCGATGTACGTGTCGATCTCCTCGGGATCCACGAGCCCCTTGTTGCGCAGGGCGATGAGGCGTTGCCCGTCGGACACTGCGTGGTCTGCCGTTCCGGGTTCCGGGGCCGAAGCCGGCCCCGATTTCCGCGTACCGGGACCCGGGCCGGCAGTCGGCGCGGGAGACTGTTTTCTGCCTGCCGCATGGCGTTTGAGCAGTTTTTCGACGTGCCGCGTTTCGACGTCGCCGTGCACCTCATCGCCGATCTTGACCACGGGGGCGATCTCGCACGAGCCGAGACAGGCGACCGCCTCGAGGCTGTACCGACCGTCCGTCGTGGTTTCGCCGGCCTTCACGGAAAGGATGCGCTCGAACGAATCGAGGATCCGCGCGGCGCCCTTCACGTGGCAGGCGGTGCCCATGCAGACCTGAATTGCCGTCTCGCCCCGCGGCGTAAGCGAGAACTCCTTGTAGAAGGTCGCGATGTGGTAGAGTTGCGCCCGGGGCGCGCCGGTCCGTTTGCCGATATGGTCCAGTGCGGTCTTTGGGATGTGGCGGAAGCGTTCCTGAACGTCCTGCATCATCTCGAGCGCGTACTCGCGGTCGCCGCGCCACCGATCGATTATGGCGTCGATCTCCTGCCGGACCCCGTCGCCGCAGCATTTCGCGGGGATCTCCGGTGACGGGAGGCGGGCAACCTTGCTCTCTGACACGCGCCACGCCGGCGTGATGTCCCGATTCCGGACCACCAGCGCCTTGAGCCTCTTGTCGCGAAACACGGTCCCGACACCGCCGCGCCCCGCCTGCTTGAGTCGCGCCACACCGCGGCGCCAGTCCCAGAACGAGAAGTTCAGGAGCCCCATGCGGGTATGGTCCGCGCCGCGCCCCGCCGACACGACCGAGACGTTGCGGCGGTCGAGATCGTCTCTCGCGTACATCGCCGTGAGTTCCTCGGCGACAAGGTGCGAGTCGAGAGATTCCTGCGGGCAGGTCTCGATCGAGATGCCGCCGCTTTCGGCGTCGATGAGAATCATCGACTCCTTTTTGGCCTTTCCCGTGATGACCAGCGCGTCGAAACCTGCGAACTTGAGATAGGGGCCGAAATAGCCCCCCACGTTCGAGTCGATGACGATGTTGGTGAGCGGCGAGATCGTGGTGAGCAGCGTCTTCCCTGACCCCGGGAAAGAAGCCGTCCCGCCGAGCGGACCCGTGGCAAAACAGATCGGGTTTTCGGGGCTGTCCCATCGGGTGTTCTTGTTGATCTCCAGAAACATCAACCAAAGGTCGAAGCCCTTGCCGCCGGTCCAGAGGTCTTTCATACGCTGATCGACCGGATGGATCGTGATGGCGCCGGTCGAGAGGTCGATCCGAAGATACCGGTTGGCGCAGCCTTTTTCGATGGGAGTGACTTCGAAACCGACCCGGGCGAGCACCTCGTGCGCTTCGCGCATGGCCGCCACGCGGGCATCCTCAAACATCAAAGCCTCCAGCCCCCGAAAACCCCGGGAACGAACATGATTTGTACACGGCGCCCGGGCGTTTGGCAAACGGTTTGCCGCCCTGATCTCGTGCCGGTATCCGCCCATGAGACCCAAACAGGAGGGGCCGGTGGGGAAGAACAGACACGAAAGACCCTGTCGACCACTGGTTTCTTTGTCGCTCGTAGTTGTTCTCTTTGCCTGCGACCAGAAAGCAGCCCTCGACAAGGAAACTCTGGCTGTTATCGGCGACAGGCTTGACACGCCAGATCTTGACACCAAGGAAGAATTCGGGAAGAATTCGGTGCCAGGTACGCAATAGGGCTGGAAGAATTCGGTGCCAGGTACGCAATAGGGCTGCAAAACCAGCAGGTTAACTGTCTGCCAGCCGCGGTGGCGGGTCGTCATCAGACGGTGCTTGACTGGCACACCTGAATGTAATACATCTGGTGTTGCAGGAGGTGTGTCATGAAAGGAAAGATCCAGTCGGGCGTGGTGCGGCGCAGTGTGGCGGTGCCGCGGGGCGTTCTTGACGAGGTCTTGAAGGCGGCGGCGCCGGAGCTTCGGGACAACTTCAATCGACTCGTCATCGTCGCGCTTCAGGAGTACGTGGCGCGGCGCAGGGAATACGAGTTCGCGGCTTCCATGGCCCAGATGGCCGCAGACCCCGCGATCAGGTACGAGTGCAAAACGGTCTCTGACGGTCTTTCGCACGCCGATGCCGACGGGCTGGGGGACGAGTCGTGATCCGCCGGGGCGAGGTCTATTTCGTCAATCTGAATCCTACGAAGGGCAGAGAGCAGGCGGGGCGGAGGCCGGTGCTGGTTGTTTCGGCCGATGCAATCAACGCGCAGCCGCTCGTCGTGACAGCAGTCGTGGGAACCGGCGGAAAAAACGTCCCGCGCGACTATCCGGTGAACGTCCGTGTGCCCGCCGCCGAAAGTGGGTTGCCCGAAGAAACGGTTTTTCTTTGTTTCCAGGTTCGCTCACTCGACCCCGCCAGATTCGCGGACCCGGCGACCGGGACCGCCAGACCCGCGGGCGCCCTGGCACCGGAGCGGATGGCACAGATCGAGACCGCCCTTCGTCGCGTGTTGGTACTCTGAAAACCCCCCGCTTTTCGTGTTTGACAACGTTCCCGTAAAGCATTAGGCTCCCCGTCCTCTGGAAGGTCCCCGGGCGGGGAGGCCGCACACCGTCCGCGCCCGGGGGCATCGCGCCAACTCCAACCCCCGCGTGTGCGGCGTCGGGGCGGCCCGCGGGCCCGCATTGTGCGGCACCCGTGAGGGCGGCTGGTTGAACCCACGGAAGGAGTGCAATGGACGAGAAGGCATTGAACGGAAGCACGTCGCCCCAATTGCCCGAGGACGAGGATTTTGCGAAGCTCTTCGAAGAGAGCATCTCGGCCAAGCCCGTCAAGGAGGGCGAGGTCATAGGTGGGACCATCGTCAAGGTCACCAAGGACTACGTGGTTGTCGACATCGGCGCCAAGTCCGAGGGACAGGTCCCAATAATCGAGTTCGGGCGGAACAGACCCGCGGTCGGCGACAAGGTCGAAGTCCTGATGGAGTCGATCGAGGACGAGGAGGGGATCGTCGTCCTTTCCAAGGAGAAAGCCGACAAGCTGCGCGTCTGGGACGACATCAGCGCGGCCTACGATAAGGACCAGGTGATCGAGGGCGTCGTCGTCGCGCGCGTCAAGGGCGGCCTGTCGGTGGACATAGGGGTGAAGGCGTTCCTCCCGGGGTCCCAGGTGGACCTGCGGCCGGTGCGCAACCTCGACAAGCTCATCAACGAGAAGCTCAAGTTCAAGATCATCAAGTTCAACAAGAAACGCGGAAACATAGTGCTCTCGCGCCGGGTCCTGCTCGAGAAGGAGCGCGAGGAGCAGCGCAAGGAGACGCTCCAGAGAATCAAGGAGGGCGCGGTGCTTCGCGGCCAGGTGAAGAACATCACCGACTACGGCGCGTTCGTCGACCTGGGCGGCGTCGACGGCCTCCTGCACATCACCGACATGTCGTGGGGCAGGGTGGGCCATCCGACCGAGCTGTTCAACATCGGCGATGAAATCAACGTCAGGATCCTGAAGTTCGACCCCAACACCGAGCGCGTGAGCCTGGGGCTCAAACAGATTACCGACGACCCGTGGACCAAGGCGGGCGAAAAATACACGCCCAACACCCGCGTCAAGGGAAAGGTCGTGAGCCTTACCGACTACGGTGCCTTCGTCGAGATCGAACAGGGGATCGAGGGGCTGGTCCACATTAGCGAGATGTCGTGGACCAAGCGGGTGAAGCACCCGAGCAAGATCGTCAACATCGGCGACCTCGTCGAGGCCGCGGTGCTCGACGTCGACGCCGGGAACAAGCGCATCTCGCTCGGCATGAAACAACTCGAGCCCAACCCCTGGCTCATGTTCAAGGACAGGTTCCCGCCCGGGACGCGCGTTCGCGGCAAGGTCCGCAACATCACCGACTTCGGGATATTCATCGGGATCGACGAGGGGATCGACGGCCTGGTGCACATCTCGGACCTCTCCTGGACCCAGCGGATCAAGCACCCCTCGGAGATCCACAACAAGAACGACGAGGTCGAGGCGGTGGTCTTAAACGTCGACGTCGAAAACGAACGTTTCTCGCTGGGGATCAAGCAGCTCACCGAGGACCCGTGGCTGCACGTGGGCCGCGACTTCCCCATCGGGAGCAAGGTTCAGGGCAAGGTGGTCAAGGTGACGGACTTCGGTGCGTTCGTCGAGCTCACACCCGGCGTCGAGGGTCTCCTGCACGTTTCGGAGCTGCGCGAGGAGCGGGTCGAAAGCCCGTCGCAGGTTGTCAAGGACGGCGACGTCGTCCGCGTGATGGTCATAGATCTCAACGAGGCCGACCGGAAGATAGCGCTCTCGATGAAGGCGCTCGCGCGGGCCGACGAGACCGACGAGTACTCGCGCTACATGGGCGCATCCGAATCCAAGGGGAAGCTCGGCGACCTGCTCAAGAAGGGCGGGTTCGTGCCGGCCAAGCCCGAGGACGCCGCGAAGTCCGAGGCCCCGGCGGACGGGAAGCCGCAGGACTGAACCGCGGGACCGGGTGGAGGACATGGAAAGGCTGCGACCATTCTTGACGGGGGCGGCTGTCACGGCCGCCCTCGTTTTCCTGTCCGGATGCCTGTATGTGCACGACGACCAGGTCCAGCCGCTCAAGTTCGGTTCGAAGGTGGGCGTTGTCGAGATCAACGGGCCCGTCACCGAGTCCAAGGACATTGTCAGGCACATCGCCCAGTTCCGCGATGACGGCTCGGTCAAGGCGGTGGTGCTCAGGATCGATTCGCCCGGCGGGGCGGTGGGGTCGGTCCAGGAGATCTACGGCGAGGTCATGCGACTGCGCGAGGGCAAGAAGGTCGTCGTTTCGATGGGCAACGCCGCGGCCTCCGGCGGCTACTACATCGCCGCCGCGGCGGACCGGATCTTCGCCAACCCGGGGACGGTCACGGGGTCCATCGGTGTGGTCGCACAGATCGCCGATCTGGGCGAGCTCATGGACCTCCTGAAGATCCGCATTGCGACGGTCAAGAGCGGGAAGTTCAAGGATTCCGGCACGTTCACGAGGCCGCTTGCCCCCGAGGAGCGCGAACTCCTGCAGGGCGTGGTTGCCGAGGTGCACGACCAGTTTGTCCGCGACATCGCACGCGGGCGGAAGAAAGAGGTTTCCACGATCCTTCCTGCGGCCGACGGTCGCATCATCACGGGGGCGAAGGCAAAGGAAATGGGCCTTGTCGACGACCTTGGCAATTTCCAGGACGCCGTTTCGTGGGCGGGGACCGCGGCCGGGCTGGGGCCGAAACCCCGCGTCGTATACGCCAGGAAGAAGCGGCCCGCGTTTCTCCGGGAGATTCTCGACTCGATGTTCGGGGAGATCGACGAGATGGGATCCGAGGCCTCGGGCGTCAAGCTGAAGTTCCAGTGAGAGGCGACTGACGACCGACGACTCACGACTGAGCAGAGGCGAACCAGGATTTCGGATTTGGGATTTGGTATTGCCGGGGCGCGGGGCACCCGAGGCCGGAGACGGAAAACATGACCAAGAGCGAGCTTGTCAACGCGGTTGCGCTCAAGTTTCCGGACGTCTCCCAGAAGGACGTCGAGATTGCCGTCAACGGGGTCTTCGAGGGGATGCAGAAACACCTTGCCGACGGCGGGCGGATTGAGCTTCGGGGCTTCGGATCGTTCGAGGTGCGTACGCGCCGTCCGCGCATGGCCAGGAACCCCAAGACCGGCCAGAAGGTCTCGGTCGGCAGCCGCCGGACGGTCGTCTTTTACCCCGGCAAGGAGCTCTGCGCGGCGCTCAAAGAAGCGAAAAGCGAGAAGTGAGAAGTGGCCAGTCGCCAGCGGCCAGTGACCAGTAGTATTGGACATTCGATTGCCGGTGGGTGTCCTCGTTCCGCTTGACAGCATCTGGCGCACCGGATAAGCCTTCCGGCGTGGGGCGGAAGGTCGGGTTGCGCTGTGCGCATCCTTGTTGTCGAGGACGAGTCCAAGGTCGCTTCTTTCATCAAAAAAGGGCTGACCGAGGAATCGTATTCGGTAGACGTCGCCTCTACGGGGCCGGACGGCGAGTACCTGGCGCAGATCAACTCGTATGAACTTCTGGTCCTCGACCTGATGCTCCCCGGCAAGGACGGCATCGAGGTCTGCCTGAGCCTGCGCGCGGGCGGGTTCAAGGCGCCGATCCTGATGCTCACCGCCAAGAGCGCCCTTCAGGACAAGATCACCGGCCTGGACAGCGGCGCCGACGACTACCTGGTCAAGCCGTTTGCGTTTGAAGAGATGCTGGCGCGGATCCGGGCGCTTCTGCGCCGCGGCCACGTCGAGGGGACGGCGCCGCTCCGCGTCGACGACCTCCTGCTCGATCGCGTCACACGTCGTGGCAGGCGGGGAGGGCGCGAGATACCGCTGACCAGCCGCGAGTATGCCCTGCTCGAGTATTTCATGCGCCACGTCGGCCAGGTGCTCACCCGGGCGATGATCGCCGAGAACGTCTGGGGCCTCGATTTCGATTCCGAGAGCAACGTCATCGAAGTGACGCTGTCGCACCTCCGCAACAAGGTCGACCGGGGCGCGCGCCCCCTTATCCACACGCTTCGGGGGTTCGGCTATGTGATGCGTGTGGAGGACGGCCCGTGAGCCGGCCGTGGCGGACGAGACTGAGCCTCAGATCCAGGCTCATCGGCCTGCATATAGTCCTTTTTTCGGGCGTCCTTCTGGCCGGTCCCGCGATGTATGTCGTCATGTCGCAGGCCCTCGACCGGGAGCTCGACGAGTACCTTGACTCCCTTTCGGCCCTTTTGGCCCGGGAGTATGCGCGAACCGAGGGCGGCGGGACGGCGCCGTCCGGGACCGTCAACCCGTGCCTGCCGGCGGTCGCAACGGCGCCGGGGACAGATTCCCCGGGGATGGCACACTTGCCGCGGCACATGCTCGTTGCTGACGGGGATGGCCGCGTGTTGTGCAGCGACGGGGAGTCTTCCCCACTGGCCCCTGAAGCGCTGAGGCGGTCGCAATCCGGCGGCGTACCGGTACGCTCGGAGTTCACCCGTGCGCGCGAGACGCTGCGACTGGTCACCCGAACTTTCACGGACGGCGGCGGCCGGCGCCTGGTCATGGAGGTCGGCGCGTCACACACGGTCATCGAGCGCGCGCTCAAGGAGGGCGCCGTCTTTCTCGTGGCGGGGGGCCTGGTTGCCTTTGTCCTTTTCGCCATGGGGAGCTATGTCATTGCCGGGAGGGCGGTCGCGCCCATCGACCGCGTGATCCGAAGCGTCGAGCAAATCGACAAGGCGAGCCTCGCCGAACGGCTCTCGCCCGAGGACTCAATCGACGAGGTGGGCAGGCTGACGGCGGTCATCAACCACATGCTCGAAAGGCTCGAGAAGGCGTTCGAGAGCCAGCGGAGGTTCGTAAGCGACGTGGCTCACGAGATCCGCTCTCCGCTCACCGCCCTCCGGGGCCAGATCGAAGTTGCGTTGCGAAAAGAGCGGCCGTCCGAGGAGTACCGTGCCGTGCTCAACGAGAACCTCGAAGAGGTCCTGCGCCTTTCGCGGATCGCAGAGGACCTCATGAGCATGGCGCGCGCCGATGCCGGGGTGCTTCAGATCCAACGCGAAAAAATCGATCTGTGCGACTTCCTGGCGGGCGTGGTTCGGCGTTTCAAGGGACGGGCGGACGAAAAGAACATCAGGCTCGAGTTTGTTCCGGCCGCCGAACCGATCGCGGTCTCCGGCGACCCCGATTGGCTGGGGCGCCTCGTCGAAAACCTCCTCGACAACGCCATTCTGCACGCGCCGCAGATGGGGAGGGTGGCGGTGTCCCTTCGGGGCGCGGATCGCTTTGCGACGATCGCGGTCGAGGACAACGGCCCCGGGATCGCCGCCGAGCACCTCCCCCACATTTTCGACCGTTTTTACCGCGCCGACCCGTCGCGCTCGCGGGAGGGAGGGGGCGCCGGACTTGGGCTTGCCATCGCGCGCCAGATCGCCGTCCTGCACGGAGGCACCATCGGTGTTGCGAGCACGGTCGGCAAAGGGAGCGTGTTGACCGTCGAGCTGCCCGCGGTTCCTGAGTAGCCTTTCCGAAAAAGGCCTCCGCACGCAATTCATACGCACGCACGCGAGAATAAAAAAACAATAATGTTGTTTTAACGGGCCTTTTACGTTTCCGGGTTATTTGTTTGGACGAAAACGGTTTTGTGCACACGTGGAGGAACTTGTGATGGAAGACCGGGAAGAGATCGTGCTCGAGGCGGGAGTGCGGCATGACTTCATTGACGAACTGCAAAACGTCCCGGGCGGGGAACGGGTGCGCGACTGCATTCAATGCGGGACGTGCAGCGGGTCGTGTCCCGTTTCGTTCTTCATGGACAACACGCCGCGCAAGCTTCTCGCGATGATCCGCGCCGGTATGCGCGACCAGGTCCTCGAGAGCAACAGCCTGTGGTTCTGCACGTCGTGTTACATGTGCACGCTCCGCTGTCCGAGGCAGATTGCGGTAACGGACATCATATACGCATTGAAGAGGACGGCAATCCGCGAAGGCCGGACCGGGGGCGCCGCAAAGGCGGCTGCCCTCGCGTCGGCGTTCACCGACGTGGTGGACCGTCGCGGCCGCAACTATGAGCCCGAGCTTCTCACCCGCTACTACCTGAAGACGAACCCCGCCGCCATGTTGGGCAAAACCGGGCTGGGGATCAGGCTCTTCATGCGAGGCAGGTTCCCCTTGAGCGGCGAGAGGATTCGCGGGATAGACGAGATCCGCGCCATCATAGCCAAGGCGAACGAGATTGGAGGTCTGTGATGCCGTACGCGTACTACCCCGGCTGTTCGCTCCAGGCCACCGGCCGCGCCTACGACGAGTCCAGCCGCGCCGTCGCCGAGCCGTTCGGCCTCCATGTCGAGGAGCTTGAAGACTGGAACTGCTGCGGCGCCACCTCATACATGTCGGTCCGCGAGCTTCTCGCGATGGCCGTTTCCGCGCGAAACTTGGCGCTCGCCCAGCGGAAAGGGATGAACATCCTGGCCCCTTGTTCGGCCTGTTTCACCGTCCTGCGCAAGACCGACCACTACCTTCAGGAGATGCCCGCACTCCGGAAAAAGGTGAACAACGTGCTTCACGCCGCCGGTCTGTCGTACGAGCCGGGCAGCGTCCACGTCCACCACCCCCTGGAGATCACCGTGCGGCAGGGCGGGGCGCAGAGGGTGAGGGAAAGGGTCCGAAACCCCCTCAAGGGCCTCAAGGTCGCGCCGTACTACGGGTGTCAGATAGTCCGGCCCAAGGTGGAGTTCGACAACCCCGAGTTCCCGACGACGCTCGACGAGCTCATGACAGCCCTCGGCGCGACCGTCGTGTACTACCCGGTCAAGTCCCGGTGCTGCGGGGCATCTCTGATGGCCTCGAACGAGGCGGCGGCCATCCGGCTCTGCAAGAACCTGCTCCTCTGCGCCCAGCAGAACGGTGCGGATTGCATAGTGACGGTATGCCCGCTGTGCCAGATGAACCTCGACGCGTTCCAGGCCGAGGTCAATTCACGGTACGGGACGGGTTTCAACATGCCGATACTGTATTTCACGCAGCTTATGGGCGTGGCCATCGGACTTCCGGCCCGGGCGCTGGGGCTCGGCCGTGAGCTCGTTCCGGCGCGGCCGCTCCTCGCAAGGTACATGGACGTGCCGCTTCGCATTGAGGCGCCGAAGACCGCTTCGAGCCAGGGAGGATGAAGCATGGCGGAACATGAAAACAACACAACACCCAGTTCGTCTGGCGGGAAGCCGCGCATCGGGGTCTACGTCTGCCACTGCGGGACCAACATCTCGGGGAAGGTGAAGGTCGATGACGTGGCGCGCTATGCCGCCGAGCTCCCGGGCGTGGTCGTGGCGCGCGACTACAAGTTCCTTTGCTCGGACCCCGGACAGGACCTGATCATCAAGGACATTAAGGCGCAGCGCTTGAGCCGCGTCGTGGTGTCCTCATGTTCCCCGCGCATGCACGAGCCGACGTTCCGCGGCGCCTGCGGCAGGGCCGAGTTGAACCCGTTTCTCGTGACCATGGCCAACATCCGCGAACAGTGTTCTTGGGTCACCGTGGACCCGGGGGCGGCCACGGAGAAGGCCAAGGCCCTCGTTGCCGGCGCGGTCGCGCGCGCGGCCGAGCTTGATCCCCTCTCGGTGAAAATCGTTCCGGTCAACCCCGCGGTACTGGTGCTCGGCGGGGGGATAACGGGCATCCAGGCGGCCCTCGAGATCGCGGGCGCCGGACGAAAGGTCTACCTCGTCGAGCGGGAACCTTCGATCGGCGGGCACATGGCGAAGTTCGACAAGACGTTCCCGACCCTGGACTGCTCGGCCTGCATCCTCACGCCCAAAATGGTTTCCGTGGGCCAGCACGAGAACATCGAGTTCCTGACGCACAGCGAACTCGAGGATGTGACGGGCTACATAGGCAATTTCAAGGTCAAGGTGCGCCGGAAGGCCCGGTTCGTCGACGAGGAAAAGTGCAACGGCTGCGGGGCGTGCTGGGAGGCGTGCATCGCGTCCGTCGTCCCCAGAAGGCGGCGCGTGCTCCTGGGGGAGCGGCCCATCCGCGAGAGGACCGAAGACGCCGGGGCAAGGAGGATGGCGTAATGCTCCAAGTCACCATTCCGATTGAGAAGGTGGACGGCATCATCGGCGCCTGGGGCGGCAGGCGTGAGGCGCTCATAGACATCCTGCAGGACATCCAGGACGTGGCGCGTTACCTCCCGCGGCCCGCGCTCGAGCACCTCTCGAAGGAGCTCGCAGTCCCGCTGGGCGAGATCTACCACATCGCGACCTTTTACAAGGCGTTCAGTATCGAACCCAAGGGGAAGTACGTGGTCCAGGTCTGTCTGGGGACGGCCTGTCACGTGCGCGGCGGGCGCCTGCTTGCCGACCGGATTTCCCACGACCTGGCCGTTAAGCCGGGCAAGACAACCGGCGACCGCCTGGTCACGCTCGAAACGGTCGGTTGTGTCGGCGCCTGCGCGCTTGGACCGATAGTGACCGTAAATGGGGAGATCTCCGGGAAGATGACGCAACCGAAGCTGGTGTCCATGATGAAGAAGTGGCGCGGGTAGCCCGGCCGGGGCCGCCTCGCGGCAAAGAGGAGTTGGCGGGATGCAAACTGTGAAATCAGCAAGCGAACTCGGTGCGCTCCACACAAGGCTCAACGCCGCCAGGGACCCGAAACGGCCCCTCGTCACCGTGTGTGGAGGGACCGGCTGCCAGGCGAGCGGCTGCATGAAGGTCGCCGAGGCGGTCCGGGACACCCTCGGCGGCGATCCCAAGCTGGCCGGGAAGATCGACTTCCGCGTGACCGGCTGTCACGGCTTCTGCGAGAGGGGCCCGCTCGTCGTAGTCCATCCTCAGGGGATCTTCTACCAGCAGGTCCGTCCCGAGGATGTCGACGAGATAGTCCGGTTGTCCGTGGTCCAGGGGAAACCGGTGGAAAGGCTGCTCTACCGCGACGAGGTGTCGGGCAAGACGTTCACGCGCGAAAACGAGGTGCCTTTCTACAAGAACCAGCAGCGGCTCATCTTTGGGATGAACGGCCAGATCGACCCGCGCAGCATCGACGACTACATTGCCATCGGGGGTTACCAGGCTCTTGCCAAGGTGCTCACGCAGATGAAGCCGGAGCAGGTGATTGACCAGATCAAGAAGTCCGGCCTTCGCGGGCGGGGGGGCGGGGGTTTCCCGACCGGGATCAAATGGGAAACCTGCCGCCGTGCAGAGGGAATCCGCAAGTTCGTGATCTGCAATGCGGACGAGGGGGATCCGGGCGCGTTCATGGATCGCTCGCTTATCGAAGGCAATCCCCACTCGGTCCTCGAAGGCATGATCATCGGCGCCTTCGCCATCGGCGCCCGTGAAGGGTGGGTCTACATCCGCAAGGAGTACCCGCTGGCCTGCGACGTGCTCAGGAACGCAATGGCGCAGGCGAGGGAATACGGTTTTCTCGGAAAGGGGATACTGGGCACTGCGTTCGACTTCGACGTCCGGATCAGGCGCGGCGCCGGCGCGTTCGTCTGCGGGGAATCCACCGCCCTGATGGCGTCGCTCGAGGGCCGCGTCGGCGAGCCCCGGGCAAAGTACGTCCACACGGTCGAGAAAGGGCTTTGGAACTTCCCGTCGAACCTCAACAATGTCGAGACGTGGGCGAACGTCCCGCTCATCATCAACAAGGGGGTGGAGTGGTACGCCAGGATCGGGACCGGGGACGTGACCGGCGACGCGTGGGGAGGGTCGAAGGGGACCAAGATATTCTCGCTGGTGGGCAAGATCCGGAACACCGGGCTGGTCGAGGTGCCGATGGGGATCTCCCTCCGGCAGATCATCTACGACATCGGGGGAGGCGTTCCCGACGGGAAGAGGTTCAAGGCCGTCCAGACGGGGGGGGCCGTCGGGGGGCTGCATACCTGAAGCCCTTCTGGACCTTCCGGTGGACTTCGATCGGCTCACAGAAGTCGGCTCGATGATGGGATCGGGCGGAATGATCGTCATGGACGAGAACACGTGCATGGTGGACGTTGCCCGGTACTTCGTCAATTTCCTGACGGAGGAGTCGTGCGGGAAGTGCATCCCGTGCCGCGAGGGTCTCCGCCAGATGCTCGCGATCCTCAACCGCATCACCGAGGGAGAGGGGGTCGACAGGGACCTCCATGACCTCGAAGACCTCTCGGCGCTTGCGGCGGACTTTGCGCTCTGCGCCCTGGGGACAAGTGCGCCGAACCCCGTGTTGACCACCATCAAGTATTTCCGCAACGAGTACGAGGCGCACATCAGGCACAAGAAATGCCCGGCGGGCGTCTGCAAGGCCCTGATCAACTACTCCATCAATCGGGAGCTCTGCGATGGGTGCACGGCCTGTGTCCGGCCCTGCCCTGTGACCGCGATCAGCGGCGAGACCAAGAAGCTCCACAGACTGGACGCGGGACTTTGTATCAAGTGCGGCGCCTGCTACGAGGCATGCAAGAGGGGGGCTATCGTCCGCGCCTAAAAAAAAGGAAGAAGGCGGCCCATGCAAGAGGAAACGAAACAACCCGGCACAGTCACCCTCAACGTCGATGGCATCTCCACCACGGCGGACCGTGGGACTCCGCTGCTTGAGGTGATCCGCGGCCTGGGCATCAACGTTCCCACGCTCTGCCACCATCCGCTCGTGGAGCCGTACGGTGTGTGCCGGCTTTGCACGGTCGAGGTGGTCCGCGGGAGGCGCCGGCGTCTGGTGACATCGTGCAACTACCCGGCACAGGACGGGATTTCCGTCCTGACGGGGAGCGATCGGGTGCTCAAGGGACGCCGCATGATTGCCGAGCTGCTGTTGGCGCGTTGTCCGGACGTCAAGGAGGTCAGCGAGATTGCCCGCTCCCTGGGTGTCGAGAAGAGCCGTTTCCCGGCGGCCGACGAGAAATGCGTCCTGTGCGGCCTTTGTGTCAAGGTCTGCCGGGACGTGGTCGGGGCCGGGGTCCTGACGTTCGAGAGCCGCGGGCCGGGGAGGGTGGTGACCACGGCGTACGGCGGGTCAAGCGACCGGTGCATCGACTGCGGCGCGTGCGCGCAGGTCTGCCCCACGGGGCACATCAGGATGGTGGACGAGTCGGGCCTGGCGGTCCACCACGAAGAACTGCTGCTCGGGCCGAACAAGGCAATCGGCATCCCGTTCATGCAGGCCGTCCCCGCGGTGCCGGTGATCGACAGGGAGACCTGCATCCATTTCAAGACGGGCGGATGCGGCGTGTGCAGCGAGGCCTGCGAGAAACAGGCGATAGACCACAAGGCGCAGGACACGTTCGTCGAGATTGAGGTCGGCAGCATAGTCGCCGCCACCGGTTTCAAACCGTTCGACCCGGCCGCGATGGCCCAGTACGGCTACGGAAGGCTGGGCAACGTGATGACGGCCCTGGAGTTCGAACAGCTCAACAACGCCTCCGGCCCGACGGGCGGCAAGATCCTGATGACCGACGGCCAGCAGCCCGAGAGCGTCGCGCTCATCCATTGCGTGGGCAGTCGCGACAAGAACCATCACGAGTACTGCTCCCGGGTCTGCAGCATGATGGCGCTCAAGTACGCCCATCTCATCCACGAGAAGACGGGCGCGTCGGTGTACGATTTCTTCATAGACCTGCGCTGTTTCGGGAAGGGCTACGAGGAATTCTACAACCGCCTTCTCGAAGAGGGGGTGTTCTTCATCCGGGGGCGTGCCGCCGAAGTGAGCGACTTCGCCATCTACGAGGCCGAGCGGGGAAAGCTCGTCGTGAGGTGCGAGGACACCATGATCGGCATCCTGCGCCGAATCCCGGTGGACATGGTCGTGTTGATGACGGCGCTCACGCCGGCGGCGGGGGTCGAGTCCGTGGCGCGCCGGCTCAACCTCTCGCGCAGCAAGGACGGGTTCTTCCTTGAACAGCACCCGAAGCTGGCGCCGGTCGCAACGCCGACCGATGGCGTGTTCATAGCCGGGGCGTGCCAGGGGCCGAAAGACATCCCGGATTCCGTGGCCCAGGCTTCGGCCGCGGCGGCGGCCGCCATCTCGCTCTCCGTGCGCGGGCAGGTCCAGATCGAGCCGGTGACCTGCAAGGTCGATCCCGAGAGGTGCGCCGGGTGCAGGCTCTGCAACACGCTGTGCCCGTTCACCGCAATCACCTTCGATGCCGGGGAACGGGTTTCTTCGATCAACGACGCGACGTGCAAGGGCTGTGGCACCTGTGCCGCGGCCTGCCCCAGCAGCGCCATAGAGGCCAGGCATTTCAACGACCGGCAGGTGCTTGCCGAGATCGAGGGAGTCTGCGCATGACATTCGAACCGAAGATCGTCGGAATCCTCTGCAATTGGTGCTCATATACCGGCGCCGACCTGGCCGGAACGGCCAGGATCACGTATGCGCCCAACGTCCGAATAGTGCGCGTGATGTGTTCGGGCCGGGTGGACCCGACGTTTGTGCTGCACGCGCTCCGGGGCGGTGCGGATGGTGTGCTCATAGCCGGCTGCCACCCCGGCGACTGCCACTACCAGGCGGGCAACTACAAGGCGATGCGGCGCTACGAGCTCCTAAAAAGGGTCCTTGACCAGTTCGGTGTGGAGCCTGCCCGCGTGAGGCTCGAATGGGTAAGCGCCTCGGAGGGGGAGCGGTTTGCGAGCATCGTGAACGACATGACGGACAAGATCCGGGCACTCGGGCCGTTCAAAGAAGCCCAGGGTTGACGCCGGGGCCCGAACGAAAGGGGTTGCAGGGATGGCCAAGCTCAAACTGGCGCTTTACTGGGCCGCGGCCTGCGGCGGCTGCGATGTCGCGGTGCTCGACATCAATGAACGCATCCTCAAGGTCGCCGAGCTCGCCGACCTGCTCCTGTGGCCGGTGGCGTTGGACTTCAAATACCGGCATGTGGAGGCCATGCCCGACGGGCACATCGACGTCTGTCTCTTCAACGGCGCCGTCCGGAACTCCGAGAACGAGCACGTCGCCAGACTGCTGCGGAAGAAGTCCAAGGTCCTTGTTGCCTTCGGTTCGTGCGCGTACATGGGCGGCATCCCCGGGCTGGCCAATTTCTTTTCGCGCCGGGAGGTCCTTCAGCACGTCTATTCGGACACGGCCTCCACCGTGAATCCCGGGGGGACGGTGCCGCTCGAGAAGGTGCGCATCCCGGCCGGCGAGTTGGAACTCCCCACGTTCTTCCAGAGGGTGCGGACGCTCGACCAGGTCGTTCTCGTGGACTACTACCTGCCCGGGTGCCCGCCGGTCGTGGACCAGGTCTGGGCGGTCATAGAGGCGATTGCAGCCGGAAACCTCCCGCCGCCCGGGTCTGTTGTCGGCGCCTCCGACTCGGCCTTGTGCGACGAATGCGAGCGGAAGAAAGATGAAAAGAAGATCAAACAATTCCGTTCGGTGGCCACGTACAGGCCGGATCCGGAAACATGCCTTCTCGAACAGGGGGTGATCTGCTGCGGGCCGGCCACTCGCGCCGGGTGCGGCGCCAAGTGTGTCAAGGCCAACATGCCGTGCCGCGGCTGCTACGGACCGCCGCCGGGCGTGACCGACCAGGGGGCCAAGATGCTCTCGGCCGTGGCCTCGGTCGTGGACTCCGACGATCCGGCCGAGGTCGAACGCATCATTTCGCAGATCCAGGATCCGGCCGGCACGTTTTACAGATTCAGCCTGCCCTCGTCCCTTTTAAACGGGGCCCACCGGAAGGAGATCGCATGAAACGACTGACCGTAGACCCGATAACCCGGCTCGAGGGCCACGGCCGCATCGAGATTTTCCTGGACGACGCCGGCGACGTGGCAGACGTCTTCTTCCAGATCCCCGAGCTGCGCGGTTTCGAGAAGTTCTGCCAGGGGAGGCCCGTATGGGAACTTTCGGCCATCGTGCCGAAGATCTGCGGTGTGTGCCCCGGGGCACACCATCTGGCGGCAGGCAAGGCAATTGACGCGGTCTACAAGACGGACCCGCCGTCCACCGCCAAAAAACTCCGGGAGATGTTCTACTCGGCCCACTATATCCACAGCCACATTGCCCACTTCTATGCCTTGGCCGCCCCCGACTTCGTGGTCGGCCCGACCGCCGACCCGGCCGAGCGCAACATCCTTGGGGTCGTCCAGAAGGTCGGCTTGGAACTGGCCGGGGCGGTCATCGGCCACCGCAAGATCGCGCAGGACATACAGGCCACGATCGCGGGCAGAGCGACGTTTGTGAACTGGACGGTGCCGGGCGGCGTGAGCAAGGGGATAACGGATACTGAAAGGAAGGAGATTGTTGAAAAGGCCAAATCCTGCCTCGCCTTCGCACAGACGTCGGTCAAGGTGTTCGAGGACGTGGTGCTGAAGAACAAACAGTACGTCGATCTCATCCTCTCGGCCCCCTACAAGCTGACGACGCACTACATGGGGCTGGTCGATGCCGGGAACAAGGTCAACTTCTACGATGGGGAGGTGAGGGTGGTGGATACGACGGGGAAGGAGATGATCAGGTACGCCCCCGCCGACTATCTCCAACACATCGGGGAACACGTCGAACCATGGTCCTACCTGAAATTTCCGTTCCTCAAGGCGAAGGGATGGAAAGGTTTCGTGGAGGGACAGGAATCGGGGGTGTACCGGGCCGCCCCCCTGGCGCGCCTGAACGCGGCGGACGGGATGGCCACGCCCCTTTCGCAGGCGGAGTACGACAAGTTCTTCAAGACGCTCGGAGGAAAGCCGGTGCATGCCACGCTGGCCCAGCACTGGGCCCGGATCGTCGAGATGCTCTACGCCGCCGAGCGGCTCCTGGAGCTCGCGCAGGACCCTGAAACCGCAGGACCGGACATCCGGAAGATCCCCGAGGCCGTCCCGCACGAGGGCGTGGGGATTGTCGAGGCGCCGCGCGGCACGCTCACCCACCACTACACGACCGACGAGACGGGAATCGTGACGAACGTGAACCTCATCGTCGGCACGACAAACAACCACGCCCCCATTTGCATGTCCATCAAGAAGGCCGCACAGGGGCTCATCAAACGCGGAAAGGACGTCTCCGAGGGGACGCTCAACATGATCGAGATGGCCTTCAGGGCGTACGACCCCTGTTTTTCGTGCGCGACGCACAGCCTGCCGGGGAAGACGCCGCTTGTGGTTGTGGTCAGGGAGGCGGATGGGACCGAGGTCCAGCGAGCGACGCGCTGATGCGCCGGGGTGCCGCCATGGGTTCGAAGACGTTGGTTCTGGGTCTTGGAAACACGATTCTGAGCGATGACGGAGTGGGTTTGCTGGTCGCCCGGGATGCCGAGAGGCTGCTCAGGGACAGGCAGGATGTCGACGTCCGTTGCACGTCGCTCGGCGGCTTCGATCTAGTGGATCTTCTGGCAGGGTACGGGCGGGCGATCATAGTCGATGCGGTGAAGACCGGCGCGGTTCCGCCGGGCACGACGCGCTGGTTCTCGCCGTGGGATTTCGCCGTGTCAAAAAGACTTGTGGCCATGCACGAGGTCAGCCTCCCCGACGCGCTGGCCCTCGGCCGGAAACTCGGCGCCGACATGCCTCGGGAAATCCGGATACTCGGGATCGAGGTGGAAAACGACCAGACCTTCGGGGACCAGTGCTCTCCCCTGGTCGCCGCGGCCGTGCCGCGCGCCGTGTTCGAGGTGATCGAACGGGTCGGTGAAGAGCCCTCGCCCGAGGCAAAGTGCGATGATCCGGTCGAGCATCCGAACTAGGCTGATAACCGACTTCTCGGTCGCGATTCTCATACCGTCACTCGTCACGACCGGGCTGGGCCTTTCGATAGCGTACGGGATTGTCGAGAGGCACGGCGGGACGATCCCGGCCGAGAAGCGCGCGGGAACGGGGACCGTCATGCGGATTTCAATGCCTGTCGGGAAGGGGGCCGCCGATGGATGAGCCGACCACGCCCCGGGCGCTGATCGTCGACGACGAAATGCACATCTGCAAAAGCTGCGGGAAGATCCTGGCACGGGAGGGCTTCGCGGTCCGGTCGGCGCTCTCGGGCAGGGCGGCGATCCGTCTACTGGAGCAGGAGCCGTTTGACGTCGTGTTCACCGATCTGAAGATGGCCGAGATGGGCGGCATGGAACTTCTGGAGATCCTGCGGCAGCGGTTCCCGGACGTGGTCGCCGTGGTGATCACCGGCTATGCCACGATCGCCTCGGTCGTCGAGACGATGAAGCTGGGGGCGTTCGACTACCTTGCCAAGCCTTTCACCCACGGCGAAATGGCGGCCGCGGCGAGGAAGGCGTGGGAGAAGAGGAAACGCGTCCTCCAGGGCGTTGCCGTGGCGCGCGGCGAGCCGCCGAAATCCGTCGAGGGGATCGTCGGAGAGAGTCCGGCGATGCAGACGGTGTACGGCCTCATCCGGAAGGTGGCGCCGACACAGAGCACTGTCCTCATCATCGGCGAGACCGGCACCGGAAAGGACCTCGTCACCAAGGCGATCCACGCGCTCAGCCTCCGGGCGGGCAGGCGGTTCTTCGCCGTGGACTGCGGGACCCTCTCCGTCAGCCTCCTGGAAAGCGAGCTCTTCGGCCACATGAAAGGTTCGTTCACCGGCGCCGTCGCCACGACCACGGGGATCTTCGAGGCGGCGGACGGCGGGACGGTCTTCCTCGACGAGATCTGCAACGTGGGCCTTGACGTTCAGAGCAAGCTCCTGCGCTTAATCCAGGAGCGCGAGTTCCTTCCCGTCGGAGGCACACAGACGAAGAGCGTGGACGTCAGGCTCGTTTTTGCCACCAACCGGGACATCGAGAAGATGGTGGCCGCCGGTCAGTTCCGGGAGGACCTTTACTACCGCCTCTGCGTGTTTCCGATCCGCCTTCCCCCGCTCAGGGAACGCAGGGCCGACATCCCGCTTCTCGCGAGCAGCCTGTTGGCCAAGGTCCGCGCACGGAGCGGGAAAGCAGTGTCCTCCGTGTCGGACGCCGCCACGTCGCTGCTCGAGCAGCATTCCTGGCCCGGAAACGTCAGGGAGCTCGAGAGCGTCATCGAACGCGCGGTGATATCGTGCGACGGCGCGGTGATAGAGCCGCACCACCTCCCCCGGATCCTGGGAAGGAACTGGTTCCCGGAGGGAGTCGTCGTTCCCAAGACCAACGCGGAGTTCGTGATGCTGAAGAAGAGGGTCAGGGAACAGACGGTCGCGGAGGTGGAAAGGGAGTTCGTTCTCCAGGCGCTCGAACGGTGTGGCTGGAACGTCACCAAGGCGGCGGCCGAGGTCGGGCTCCAGCGGCAGAACCTCCAGGCCCTGATGCGGAAACACGGAATCAGGCAGCCCAAGGAACATTGAGCCCGGGAATGACAGGCACGAAGAACGGAAGGGGATGCGATGAGAAACGCGCGGAAGTACGACGACAGGATCACCGTCGGCAGCGTCCCGGACCAGGACGATCTCAACCAGCTCAAGGAGATCGGCTTCAAGACGCTTGTCGATCTGCGTGACGAGGACGAGAAGTTCGGCGGGTACGTCGCCAAGCGGACGACCGCGTTGGGCCTCCGGTACATCAGCATTCCCATCCGTCGCGACGACATCACTGTCGAGGATGCCGTCCGGTTCTTCAACGTGGTCTACGAAAAAGGGAGCGCCCCCATCTACGCGTTTTCGCGTTTCGGGAAGAGGCCGCTCGCCCTGCTCCTTCTGCTCGAAACCGTGTCCAAGGGCGAGCCGCTCTACAAGGTGTACCAGAGGGCGGCGACGTTCGGCCTGGATCTCGAGGGAGACATCACTCTCAAGGCGTTTCTCGTCGAGTTCTACAACGCCCACTGGCTGGAACCGATCGCCGAAAACCTCGCGAAACTGCGGCCCGACTTGTTTGCGAAGAAGCCATAGGCAAGAAGCCAAAAGCCAAAAGCCATCAGCAATCAGGGTTCGGGCTTCCGCCTCCTGCCATCTGGGTGCTGAGTGCTGAGTACTGAGTTTCCCCCGGAGTTTCGTGCCTTTCGTGACCTTTCGTGGCGATCTGTTCTGTCCGTTTCGGCGGGTGTGATTCAAGGGCTTTGGTGATGCGGATCGAATATTCCATGGACCGGCTTTGCGGGCTCGAGGCACTCCGCGCATCGTGAACATCGCCGGCATCCCGGGCACCGGTGCAGTCGTCGGAAAGGACCTTGAAACTGGGGGGCGGCAAGGTGCGAAAATTGGTTGACGGATTTCTGGCGTTTGGGTTATTCTCAAAGCGCCAGACGATGGCAGAACGGTTGGGAGGGCGGCATGGGGTCCGGGACTCGGTTCTGCGAGACTGGTTCCTGCGGGGGTTATCGGGCAAGTCTAATCGAATTGGCGGTTTCGAGAAAGAAACCGGGCGGCGGAACTTCG
>JACRCP010000369.1 GCA_016218965.1 Deltaproteobacteria bacterium
GACGTTCCCCGGACGGCGGAAGCTCAGGCAACGGCGGAATCGGTGGAAGCTCGTTCATCTCGGATATCATCTATTCAGCCACCGAATGCCCAAGTCAAGAAATCTGCAAGCGCTTCGCCACCACTTTTTGAGAAGTTACGATTCCAACCGTCGCACGGTGCCAGGCGCGGTTGGGACGGGACGGGGCGAAAACGAGCGGAGGGGTGCCCGGGCGGCGGATTCGCGGTTCTCGATGGTCACGACGGCAAAGGTCGCGGCTGGCGTGAACCGCAACCTCGTTCGGCGCGCACCTGGAAGGCGGGTCGAACTCCGTTCGGGCGATTTTTGGGGGATGGCGGTGCGGGGATTCGGCACCTTTGTCCCCGGACGTGACCTCCGAAACCTGGGACGAGGAGACGAGAACTCTGTCAGTCACGTTCGATGCGGTCCCCGGGACGGACTACGTGCCGTTCGAGCATTCCTTCACGGTGAGCGTGCCTGACGGGTTCGAAGTGACGGACTACTGGCTGACCGGTTTCGACAAGGCCGAACTGACGCTCACAGCCGGCGCCGGATACGCCACGTTCTCGTTTGCGGCAAAGCAGGCGGGGACGGCGGAGTTCAGGATCGTCTTCAGACTTTGACAGACGAGCACGAGCAACCGGCGCTCTCAGTTGTGTCGGCGGACCCGGCGGTGCCGGCATCGGAACCCGCGCCGCCGGAATCGGAGCCGCCACCCCCGCCGCCGCCGGAATCGTACGGCACGACGCCGGAATCATCATCGCCGGCGCCGGTGTCCTTTTTGCCCGAGCCGCCGTCGGGGTACTCGGTGACCGGGACGTCGCCGGGGCTTACGCACTGCGACTCGTAGCAGACGGAGTTCCCGGGACATTCAACGGCGCGGCACGGGTCGTCCTCGCACTCGCCGCCGACGCAGTAGCGGCCTATCCCGCAGCCGACCCAGTAGCACGGGTCGTCTGCGCACCCGCCGTTTTCGCACTTCTTGCCCTGCCCGCACGTGACGTAGGCACAGGGATCGTCAAAACACGTCCCGTCGCGGCACGTCGCACCGGCCTCGCAATCGACGTATGCGCACGCTTTCATGCAGTCGCCGCCGCGGCAGAATTCGTCGCCCGCGCAATCCTTCCCTTCGCACGGGTCGGGTTCGTTGCACGCCCCGGCGGTGCAGATGAAGCCGCCGGAACAACCCTTTGTGTAGCACGAGTCCTCGACACACACGGTGTTTTTGCAGTCGAAGCCTTCGGGGCACGGGTCATCGACCCATTCGCCCGCATCGCACCGCTGACGGACGCCGGATACGCAGCGCGGGGCGCCCTCGATGCACGGGATGGGCGAGCACGTTCCATCCACGCAGACGGTTCCCTCGCCGCAGGTGGTGTAAAGGCAGGCGACGTCGTCGGGGTCCACGCAGAGCTGCTGGCCTTCGACCGACTTGCAGACCCGGCCGTACGGACACTCGTTGTTGACGCACCGGCCCAGGCAGCGCCCCGCCACGCAGACCTCGTTCTCGTCGGGGCATACCGCACGGTTGTCCACCAGGCCGTCGCAGTCGTCGTCTTTGCCGTTGCACTCCTCGCGCGGGGTCTTCCCGCATCCGCCGCACGCGTTTCCGGGCGGAGGGCCGTTGCATTCGTCCTCGTCAAAGGCCCCGTTCGTGCACAGCATCTCGCCGCCGCCGCAATGTCCCGTGCACGGCTCCGAGAGCGGGTCGCCGTTGTCGTCCTCGTCGATCATCCCGTCGCAGTCGTTGTCCTTCCCGTCGCAGATCTCCTTGGTGACGCCTTCGATGATTTCCTTTAACGCAGCGCTCAAATCCGCGGCGCTGTCGGCCTGGTGGTAGATGGGGACCCCCTGCCGCGGGTAGCCGCCGGCGCGGGCCATGTTTGAAAGGACGTTGGGATCCACCTCGCCACCGAACCCGACGACGATCACGCCGATGCCCGACGCGTAGAGCGCCGCCGCGGCGTTGACCGGGTCGTTTTCGAGGTCCGCCGCGCAGGTGTCGTTTCCGTCGGTGATGAGCAGGACGAAGTTGCGGCGGGCCTGGTCGCGGATGGACGGCTCTGAGGCGACCTTGTTGAGCGTTGCCGCAATGGGAGTGGCGCCGTACAGGTCAACCTTGTCGAGCTCGGCGGTGATTGCGGCCGAGGTCGATTCACCGGCCGGTACGCGCACGCTCCCTTCGCCGCAATCGGTGTCCCACGGGAAGAGCGCAAGGCCGAAACGGACCTTGTTGCCGTAGATCGAGAGCGCGCTCTGGATTGCTGTGCGGGCGACCGAAAACTTGGACGGCCCGCCGCCGCCCGCGACCGGCGGGTCCTGCATGGACCCGGAGATGTCGAGGACGATGAGCATGTTGGGCGATTCGCAGGCCGGGTCCGCCCCCGCGGGCACGGGGCGAAGCAACTCGCCACAGAGGACACAGAGGACACAGAGGATGGGAAGGAAGCGCAATCGTCCGGCAAAGTTCCGCAACCGCCCCCCGCGGTACATTGGATGAACCATGGAGATCAGGTGAAACCTCCCGCGCCCCGGATGGCAATCGCCCGCCGCGGAGGATCAGCGCCTCCGGAGCACCACGAGCGCGACAAGGCCGAGCACGAAGACCAGAAGGGCCGCGGCAGGGCCAGTGCCGCCCGTCCCGACGGACGCGCACGCGCAGCCGAGATCGGCGGTGTTGTCCTCGCCGGTCAATCCTCCTCCGCCGCCCGGCCCGCCGCCGTCCGCGTGCTCCTGGTCATCACCCCCGCCGACGCCCCCGCCGACGTCGCGCGTCGCCACGCCGCCCGTGTCATCCTCGCCACCGCCGCCGTCCTTTTTGATCGTGCCGCCGTCGGGATAGTGCACCTCGGGGACATCCCCGGGCTTCACGCATTGCGAGTTCCAGCAGACCGAGTTGCCCGGACAGCGGATGGCCCGGCACGGGTCGTCTTCGCACTTGCCTGCAACGCAAGCGCGCCCGATCCCGCAGCCGACCCAGTAGCAAGGGTCTTCGGTGCACTTGCCCTGCGAACACTTGAAACCGTCCGGGCACGTCATGCCGGCGCACGGATCCGAGAAACACGTCCCGTCGCGGCAGGTCGTGTCGGAGGGGCAGTCGACGTAGGCGCACGCCTTGACGCACGTCCCGTCGCGGCAGAACTCGTCGGTCCCGCACGACTTCCCGGCGCACGGGTCCGGATCATTGCAGGCGCCCGCGGTGCAGATGAACCCGTCGGGACAGCCCTCCGTGTAACACGAGATCTCGACGCAGACGCTGTTGGCACACTCCCAGCCCTGCAGGCAGGGGTCGGCCTTCCACGCCCCCGACTCGCAGCGCTGGCGCACACCGCCCTGGCACTTGGTTGCGCCCTCGGTGCACGGTATCGGGACGCACGAGCCTTCCTGGCACACCGTCCCCTCGCCGCAGGTCTTGTCGATGCACGCGAGGTCGGTGTCGTCCACGCACATCATCTGGCCCTGGACGGTCTTGCAGGTTTTGCCGTAGGGGCACTCGTTGGCGACGCACCGGCCGATGCACCGGCCCGAGATGCAGATCTGGCCCTCTTCTTCGCACACAGCGTTGTCGTCGACGGTGCCGTCGCAGTCGTCGTCCTGCCCGTTGCACTCTTCGCGCGGCGTCAGCCCGCAACCGCCGCAGGCGTTCCCGGGCAGCGGCCCGTCGCAGGTGGTTTCGTCGAACTTCCCGTTGACGCACAGCATGTCGCCGCCGCCGCACGTGGTTACGCACGGCTGGACCAGCGTGTCGCCGTTGTCGTCCTCGTCCACGTCGCCGTCACAGTCGTCGTCGAGGCCGTTGCAGACTTCGGTCCCCGGCTGTTTTTGCTGGACGCACAAAAGCTTCTTCTGGGCGTCGCACTTCCAGAGGCCGTCCTTGCAGATGCCCTCCTTGCCGGTGTCGCACGGCTTCCCTTCGTCTCCCGCCCCGGGGATGGGCTTCCCCTGACCGTCCATGCACGAGGTCCACGCCCCGTTCTTGCACTGCTTGTTCCCGGTCGCCCCGCAAAGCCCCGAGCATGCCTGCGGCGCGATCCCCTCGTCGATGTCGCCGTCGCAGTCGTTGTCCTTCCCGTCGCATATCTCCTGCGTCACGATGTCGATGATCGCGTTGAGGGCGTTGGAGAGGTCGGCCGCGCTGTCGGCCTGGTAGTACGAAGGGTTGCCCGCGCGCGGAAAGCCGCCGGTCTGCGCCATGTTCGAGAGCACACCGGCATCCACGCCGCCGCCGAAGCCCACGACAAAGACCCCTTGGACGCCCGAAGAAACAAGGTTCGACACCGCCTGGACCGGCTCGTTGTTGGGGTCATTCGCGCACGTGTCCATGCCGTCCGTAATGAAGAGCACGAAGTTCCGGCGGTTGGGGTCGTGGATCGACGACTCCCCCGACAACAGATTGAGCGAGTCGGCCATCGGGGTGGAGCCGTTGGCCTGCGCCTGGCCGCTGTTGAAGACGCTCATGATCTGCGACGACGTGTTGTCGCCGGGCGGCACCCTGACCGAACCGACGCTGCACCCGCCGGTCCAGGGGAACATCGCGAGCCCGAAGCGCATCTGTGCGCCGTAGGTGTTGAGGATGCTCTGAACGGCGTTCCTGGCAATCTCGAACTTGGAGTCGCCCGCCCACCCGCTGACCGGGTCTGCCATGGATCCGGACTTGTCCTGCAGGATGAGCATGTTCGGCGCTTCGCAGTCCGGGTTCGCGGCGTACGCGGCGCCCGACATTGCGACGATCACAATCCCCGCGAGTAAAAACCTTGTCATGGCGCCCTCCTGTGGACGGGATCCGGACCATACGTTGATTGTAACAAAACCGGCGTGGAATATTCAATGCAAAAAACCGGCCTGCGTAAGGATTCAGTCTCGGATGGGGGCCGGCTTCCCCTGCGCGTCAGTTTCCGATGCGTCATCATCTAACCTCGCCCGGCGGTTGCCGTAAACATGCCGCTCCGGGAAACCCGCCCCCCACCCAAGACTGAATAATCACCGGCCTGCTCATCCGGCGGGGGGGAACTGTCTGGAATCCGGGTCGGGTCCCGGCCCGTGTCACTCAAGCGTCAGAACGGCGCACGAACAGCCCGAGTCTCCGAACCCGCTTGAACCCCCGCTTTTGCACGCGGCGCTCGACGCCGTGATGACGGCGCCCGTCTCGTCCAGGCACTCCGTCCACTCGCCGCCTTCACACAACTGTTCGCCCGCCGCGCCGCACAACGCGACGCACCTCTTGGGGGCAATGTCGTCGGCGGCGCCGTTGCAGTCGTTGTCGCGCCCGTCGCACACCTCGGCGGTCGCGAACTCGATCATGCTCACCAGCGCGGCGTCAAGCGTCGCCGCGTCGTCCGCTTCATGGTAGTTCTGGGTTTTTTCCGCGGCCGACGTGCCTCCCGCCGCCGCAATCGCCTCGAGGGTCTCAGGGTCGACCGCCGAGCCGAACCCGATGACGAATACCGCCGAGCCGGCCGTCCGGAGCGTGGCGGCGGCGTTGGTGGGACCGTCGTAGTCCGGCGAACACGTTTCCGTTCCGTCGGTGAGGAGCAGCACGAAACTCCGCCGGCTGGTGTCCATGAGCGACGGCTCGGAGACCAACGCATAGAGCGTTCCGGCAATGGGCGTAGCGCCATCCAACTGGGCCGCCTGGTTCTTCATCTCCGACACAATGGACGCCGCCGTGCCGTAGTCCGTCGGCACGAACACCCTTCCCTGGCCGCACTCACCGGCCCACGGAAACATCGTCAGCCCGAAACGGACCTTGTCGCCGTACATCGCCAGCGCCCTCTCGACGGCGCCGAGGGCGATCTGGTATTTCGAGCCCGCAGTCGAGCTTGCGTCCACGGGATCGGACATCGACCGGGACTTGTCCACGACGAACATGACGTTGGGGTATTCGCAGTCCGGGCCCGCGCCCGACGCCGGACCGGAAGCCGCCGCGATCACGGCGAGGACCATGACCGGTTTGCGCATTCCCGACCCCCTGCAGACACGGACCCGCACTTGCCCGCCGGAAACCGAACTCATGTTCCGACGTGGCTGCACGAGCACCCCTTCTCACCCTCGAGGCCGGCGGAACCCCCGCTGCACTCGGGGTCGCACCCGCAGCCCTCGTCGCAGTCGAAGGTCCGGTCGCACTCGCACGGACCGGGCTCGGGCCGGCCGGCGTCCTTCCCCGTCGCCCCACCGTCCGCAGCCTGCCCGCCGTCGGCGGGGGACGCCGCGTCGCTCTGCGCCCCGGCATCCGACACGGCACTCCCGTCGGACTCCCCGCCGTCTTCCTTCCCCGCGTCGGCCCTGCCCGCATCCTTTGTCCCCGCGTCACCGGCGCCCGTGTCCTTCGCGCCGCCGTCTTTGGCGCCGCCGTCCTGGCCACACGACGGATCGGGTGTCCCCTCGCAGTTCCCCTGCCCGTCGCAGCGGTCGTGTTGAGTGCACGCATTGCCGTCGTTGCAGGGCGTCAAGTCGGGGCGCGGGTTGTAGTAGCAACCGTTCTCGGCGCACGACCCCGTCGACTGGTAGCATTGCGCGTTGGGGGGAGTATTGCAGACGAGCGGCGTTCCGGCGCACGTCCCCGCACCGTTGCAGCGGTCGGGTGACGTGCAGCCGTTCGCGTCGTCGCACGGCGTGCCCTGCGGGAGATAGTCGTACTGGCAGACGCCGTTGTCGTAGGTGCCGTTCGGCTCGTAGCAGGCGTTGGGGGGCGAATTGCAGGTGACCGTCCCGCCGATGCACTGCGCCACCTTGGCCTGGAAGTAGTTGATGCACACCGGGCAGAACTTGAACCCGCCGGTGGGGCTGAACGTGTTCATCAGGCAGCCGTTCTGCGTGGGACGGTACATCCCGTCGTACGAACAGCCGGCGAAACAGCCGGTGCCTGGAGTGCCGTTCCAGAGGGCGCAGGTGTTGTCGTGGATGCAATTGGGACCCTCGCCGTAGTTCCCCGAGATGCCGTATTCGTACTCGTCCCAAAGCCCGCCCATGGAATGCCCCGTTTCGTGGACCGCGACCTGCTTTGCCGTCCAGTCGGCGCCGTAAATGCCGGTGAGGTCCTTGTACGTCACGGCGAACGTGGCCGCGTCGAAACACATCCCCCACTCGAGCGAGCCGCTCCCGCCGTATTCGTTGTTGTTCACGATGACGAGCACCTCGTCGCGCGGCGCGCCTGCGGCGGCGCTCGAGACGCTCGAATCGTTGCAACAGATGAGGCGCGCGATCCCCGAACAGTTGTACTCGCACCCGAGATCCGTCAGGTTGTCGAAACGGTAGATGTTCATCTTGTCCGCAACGCCCTTGTACGGCTCCATGGCCAAAAAGAAATTGGCTATGGTCTGGGCGGTCGAGGCGAACTGCGAAAGCGTGGCCTGCGTGTAGTCCTCGGCAATGAACAGGAACTTGAAGCACTGGTTCTCGTCGGCGCAGCCCTGGTGGATGACGACCGGCGGCGGGAGCGCGGGGCGGACAACCGGCAGGTTCCGGGTCGAATACGACTCGGCCAACCCGCCGGCGCGGACGCGCACGGTCTCGGCGGCCGCCGGCAACGCTACGTTGAGCGTGAGCGTGACGCGGTTCCGGTAGAGCGGGGGCTGGTGAGTCCCGTCAATGTCCGGCGGGACATGGATGACGTGATTGAAGCCGAACGGGTGCGAGCCCAGCACGGCGCCGTCGCCGTCGAGCAGGACGACGACGTGCTCGCCGCTCCAGGACACGTCCGGGTATCCCGTCGTCGCCCGGAGGCCGGTGACCGAAACGGTTCCCATGTCGTCTTCGAGTTCGACCTGGATGATCGGCTGTGGTCCGCCAGCATGAGCCTCGGGGACGGGCAGAAACGCAAAGACGATACACGCGACGAGGGTCCGAAGAGGTGCGGTGTTCATACGCCTCCCGAAGTTCGAAACAGTTTACCACACCTTTCGCGCGGACTGAACTTTGGAGTGCGGCAGCTTGCTGCCGCTTTGTTCCCGGCGGGAGCTTGCTCCCGCAACCCGGACGAGCAAGCTCGTCCGAAGAAAAGCGCAAGCAAGCTTGCGCACTCCACAACTTGGCACGCAAGACCCGCCGTGCTAGGCATTGGCCGTGCGAGGAGAGGAGGGAAAGACATGCCCGAGTTCACCGACCGCGTGATCATCGTTACCGGGGCGTCGGAGGGGATTGGGAGGGCGCTGTGCGTGGCGCTCGCGCCGCAGGGGCCAAGGCTGGTACTCGCGGCGCGGAACCGCGAGCGGCTCGGGAGCCTCAAGGCCGAGGTCGAATCCCTTGGCGCCCGGGCGCTGGTTGTTCCGACCGACGTGACGATCGAGGCGGAGTGCCGCTCGCTCGTCGAGAAGACGGTGGCCGACCGGGGCGCGATTGACGCACTCGTCGCCAACGCCGGCGGCACCATGTGGGCCCGCCTCGACGAGGTGACCGACACCGGCATCTTCGAGCGCCTGATGCGCCTGAACTACCTCGGCGCCGCCTGGTGCACGTACTACGCGCTCCCGCACCTCAAAAAGAGCAAGGGCCGCATTGTCGCAATCTCGAGTGCCGCCGGACTCACCGGGGTGCCCACCCGCACGGGCTACGCGGCCTCCAAACATGCCATGATGGGCTTCTTCGACTCGCTCCGGATAGAGCTTTTCGGCACCGGCGTGACGGTGACCATCGTGGCACCATACTTCGTGGTCTCCGAGATCCACCGGCGTGCGCTGGGCCCCGACGGCAAACCGCTCGGCACAAGCCCCATGGTTGAAAGCAAGGTAATGACCACCGCCGCGTGCGCCCAAAAGATCGTCCGCGCAATGGAACGCCGTGACCGGCTGCTTGTCACCTCGAAACGCGCCCGCCTGGGGATGTTCATCAAGTTGTTCTCGCCCGAGACGGTCGACAAGATGGCGAAAAAAGCGATCGAAAAGAGGCACTGAACGTCACTCCCCCACCTGCGCGCACCCGCAGCCAGACGGGACAACGATCTCGACCTCGGCGTCGGCACCCGACCCTGAGTCTCCGCCCGCGTCCATACCTCCATCGGCCACGCCTTCGTCGGACCCCGCGGTGTCCCCATAGCCTGCGTCGTCGTAGCCCACTTCGGGGTACGAGCAATCTTCTACGCCGCCGTCCAGGTCCTCGCCGAGGGCGTACAAGACATTTCCGGCCCCAACCGAGGTGGCGTTCGCGACGAAGTACATTCTGTTGCAGTAGCCGATTGACGGGGCAAATATGACCACCCCCAAGGGCATGCGAATGTGGACAACATACAGCCATTTGAGCGTGCCGTCTGCGTTGATTGCACGCAGATAACCGTTAGTAC
>JACRCP010000370.1 GCA_016218965.1 Deltaproteobacteria bacterium
CGGGCAGGTCAACGGCTACAAGATGATCCTCGTGTACCGTGCCCAGGGCAAGGACCGCCAGGAGCTGATCAACCTCTTCAAGGCGACGTTCCCGCGTGAGAAGGGGAAGAACGGCGACAAGTCGAAGGCCGAGACGACGGCGACCGCGAAGCCGACGGCCCTGCCGGCGCTGCCGGCGTTCCCGACGACGGCAGTTCCCCCGTCGAGCGAACACCCCGTGATGAGCGCCAACGCCTAACGAGGGGTCCGAGCCCCCGGCCCCGGCAGTTCCGGGGTTCGGGGGCTTCCCCCTCCGGCGCACGGAATCTGTTGAACCCTCACCCTGACCCTCTCCCAGAGGGAGAGGGGCCAAGACAAAAGAGAACACCGTGAGAGCGATGGGCATCATAGAAGAAGACGCGGAGACCGCCGGGCTTTTCGCCATCCTCCGGCCGCCGATCAGCTCATTCTGGGCGAGCGGCCGGTTACCAACCGCATTCCCCGCAAGTTCGCGCTCTCCTCTATGGTATCACCCGACGAACGGACGCGGGCCGAGCAACTCGCGCTGTTCTTCTTCATGCAGAGCCACTTCGTGGCCGATGCGTGCATGCCCTGTCACTGAGCATTGGGGGTCAAACACCGTCACATGCTACTCGGGACTGCGGTGCCTCAGGTCGTCAGTCTGACCTCCGAGACGCTCACGTTGACCTGATAGCCGAGGCGGCCGAGGAAATCCTCGCAATCCTCCCAGGACATCCCGAACGCCTTCACGTCCGCCAGTCCAATCCTGCCGATCACGTCCCTCAAGATCTGTGCGTCCCCCGATTCGAACTCCGCTTCCATGACGACGGTTTCGGCCCAGTCGACGAATTCATCCAGCGTCAACCTGTGATGGAGGTAGTCGTCGAGTCTTTTTGCAACATCGTGTCTGTCAACCTTCATTTCCCGCCTCCGGAAACCTTCCTTTGGCCCTTGTCAACCGGGTGTTTCTCGTGGATCTCGACCAGCACGCCTTTTTCGTTGAAGATCTCCTGATAGAATCTGACGGTTGTTTCCGTCGTGCCTAATATACCAACTCTGAACATCCATCGCAAACACCGAAACCGGAGGGGAATGGGCGAGACAGGGTTCCAGGCGCACCGGGGCGGGGCCATGTCTGGAAGTTGGTGAAATCGGATCCGTCTTTGCGCCCTTGCGCCGGGCGGGCATCTGTGGTTTACAGTACACGCCTTGAAGCCCACGTTCACAATCCTGGCCAGCGATCCCGCAACCGGGGCGAGGGCGGGGGTTCTGGACCTTGGGCGCGTCAAGGTCGAGACGCCGGTCCTGATGCCGGTCGGGACCTACGGCGCGGTCAAGGCGCTCTCGCCCGAGGACGTCGAATCGACGGGCACAAAGCTCATCCTCGCAAACACGTACCACCTTTTCCTCCGCCCCGGGCACAAGCTGATCTCCGCGCTCGGAGGGCTCCACCGTTTCATGGGGTGGGACGGGGGCCTGCTCACCGACAGCGGGGGTTTCCAGGTCTTCAGCCTGGCGAAACTCAGAAAGATCACCGAGGACGGCGTTTCGTTTCGCTCGCACGTCGACGGGAGCGAGCAGTTCCTCTCTCCTGAGGCGGCCATGGAGGCTCAGCGCGCGTTCGGATCGGACATCGCCATGGTGCTCGACGAGTGCCCGCCCCCGGACGCCGATCGCGCGTACATCGAAAAGTCCATGAGACTCACCACGCGTTGGGCCGGGCGCTGTCTTGAAGCGATGGCCGGCTCGGACCAGGGCTGTTTCGGGATCGTCCAAGGCGGTTTCCACGAGAACCTCCGGCTTGCGCACCTTGACGAGATCGCGTCGATGCCTTTCGACGGCCTGGCCTTGGGCGGGCTTTCGGTCGGAGAGGACCGCGGCATCACCGGCCGGATTGTCGAATCCGTGGCGCCGCGCATGCCCGAGGACCGGCCGCGCTACCTCATGGGCGTCGGGATGCCCGAGGACCTGGTGCGGTATTCAGGCCATGGTGTCGACATGTTCGACTGCGTGGTCCCCACGCGCAATGCCCGGAACGGCCAGGTCTTCACCTCGGCGGGCAGGTTGAACGTCAGGAACGCCTCGCTTGCCGAAGACGGCGGGCCGCTCGATCCCGCGTGCGGCTGCGCCGCGTGCCGGCGTTTCTCGCGCGCCTACGTCCGGCATGTTTTCATGAGCAACGAGATCCTCGCCCACCGGCTCCTGACGCTGCACAACCTTGCCTATTTTCGGGACTTGATGCGCCGGGTCCGCGGTGCGATTATCGGCGGCAGGTATGGGGCGTTCGTGCGGGAATTCACGGAAGGGCCGGAGGCCAGAGGGCAGGTATGGCGCACAGAATTGAAGTCGCGTTGAAGGCGGGCCTTCGGGACCCGGCCGGCGAGAAGGTGAAACGCCGGGCCGCCGAGGATTTCGGGATTGCCGGGATCTCCTCGGTGCGCGTGGTCGATGCCTACAACATCGACGGCGAACTCGAATCGGACGAGTTGGACCTCGTCGCGCGAGAGCCGTTCTCGGACCGCGTGGTCCAGGCGTACGCGGTCGACCGGCCGGTCATCGGCGATTTCGATTGCGCGATAGAGGTCGGGTTCCTCCCCGGGGTGACCGACAACGTCGGCCGCACCGCGACCGAGGCGCTTGAGGTCTGCGTCCCGCGCGCCGCCGGAAAATGCCAGGTCTACACGTCGCGGGTGCACCTGTTCCGGGGGACTCTCTCGCCAGGGGAAGCCGAACGGATCGGCGAGGGGATGCTGGCCAATCTGCTCATTCAGTCGTGCAGGATAACCGATCGCGCGTCATTTGCCGGGCGGGGCCGGTTTGAGCCGCAGATCCCCAAGGTCCGGTCGCGCGTAGAGCCGCGGGTCGAGACCATCGACCTCGAGGTTCCCGACGAGGGACTGAACGCAATCAGCCGGGACCGGGTGCTCGTGCTCTCGCTTCGCGAGATGTGCGCCATCCAGGCGCACTACCGCGACGCGCGCGTGCGCGAAGCCCGGCTTTCGGCCGGCCTTGGCGTTTCGCCGACCGACGTCGAGCTCGAGGTCCTGGCCCAGACGTGGTCCGAGCACTGCAAACACAAGATCTTCAACGCGAGGGTGCGCTACCGCGACGCCGAGTCGGGCGCCGAAGAGACCGTTGACGGGCTTTTCGCCACATACGTCAAGCGCACGACCGCCGAAGTCAGGCGCGCGGCCGGTGCGCGCGACATCTGCGTGAGCGTGTTCTCGGACAACGCCGGTGTCATCAGGTTCGACGAAACGCACAACCTTGTGTTCAAGGTCGAGACCCACAATTCGCCGTCGGCGCTCGACCCGTATGGCGGCGCGCTCACCGGCATCGTCGGCGTCAACCGCGACCCGTTCGGGACGGGGCTCGGGTCGAAGCTCATCTTCAACACCGACGTGTTCTGTTTCGCGAGCCCCTTTCGCGCGGGGGCGCTCCCGCCGCGCATCCTGCACCCGCGGCGCATCTTCGAAGGTGTGCGCGAGGGTGTCGAGCACGGCGGAAACAAGAGCGGGATTCCCACCGTCAACGGCTCGGTCGTATTCGACGAAAGCTACCTCGGCAAGCCGCTCGTCTTCTGCGGGACGGCCGGCATCATCCCGCGCGAGCTCAACGGGAGGCCGTCGGAGTCAAAGGAGGTCGTTCCCGGCGACCTGATAGTCATGACCGGCGGCCGGATCGGCAAGGACGGGATACACGGCGCGACGTTCTCTTCGGAAGAGCTTCACGAAGGCTCGCCGGTGACGGCCGTGCAGATCGGCGACCCCATCACGCAGAAGCGCATGACCGATTTTCTGCTCGCCGCGCGCGACGCCGGCCTCTACCGCGCAATCACCGACAACGGGGCGGGCGGCCTGTCGTCTTCGGTCGGCGAGATGGCGCGCCTCTCGGGCGGGTGCGAGATTGACCTTACCGACGCGCCGCTCAAGTACGCCGGGCTCCACCCGTGGGAGATACTCATCTCGGAGGCGCAGGAACGCATGACGCTCGCCGTGGCCCCCGAAAAGACAGGCGCGTTTTCCGAGCTCGCCGCACGGATGAAGGTCGAGGCGACGGT
Source organism: Deltaproteobacteria bacterium (assembly GCA_016218965.1). Taxonomy (GTDB): domain Bacteria; phylum Myxococcota; class SpSt-1050; order SpSt-1050; family JACRCP01; genus JACRCP01. The sequence continues at coordinate 4,061 of JACRCP010000370.1, forward strand.
GATGGGGCGGTTCACCCAAAGCGGCCGGTTCGTCGTCAGGTACCGCGGGAAGACCGTCGCGCTTCTCGACATGGATTTTTTGCACGAGGGCCTCCCGCGCATGGAGCTCGAGGCGGTCTGGCGCCCGCCAAGACCGGCGCCCGACGAACCCGCCTGCCCCGCGGACCTCGGCCCGGCGCTTCGCGACATACTCGGCCGGCTCAATGTGTGCTCCAAGCACTACATCGTGCGGCAGTACGACCACGAAGTGCAGGGGGGGAGCGTGGTGAAACCCCTCACCGGCGCCGGAGACGACGGCCCGTCGGATGCGGCCGTCATCCGCCCGGTGCTTGGCTCGCACCGCGGCGTCGTGGTCGCGCACGGGATAGTCCCGCGATACTCGGCCATTGACACGTACTCGATGGTGTCGTGCGGCATTGACGAGGCGATGCGCAACTACGTCTCGGTCGGGGGCGACCCGGGGCACGCCGCGGGACTCGACAACTTCTGCTGGTGCGACCCCGTCAAATCCGCAAAGAACCCGGAAGGCGATTTCAACCTCGCACGCCTCGTCCGCGCCAACAAGGCGCTCTTCGACTGCTGTACCGCCCTGGGCGTCCCGCTCATCTCGGGCAAGGACAGCATGAAGAACGACTACATCCACGGCGACACCAAGATTTCCATCCTTCCGACGGTCCTGTTTTCGGTGATCGGGGTCATTCCCGACGCCCGGAAGGCGGTCACGATGGACGTCAAGGCCCCGGGGGACCTCGTGTACGTCGTGGGGATGACGAGATCCGAAATGGGTGCGTCGGAGTACTGGTGCGCGCGAGGCGTGCCGGGCGGGACGCCTCCCGCGGTCGATCCTTCGTCGGCCAGACGCGTGTTCGCGGCGCTTCACGGCGCGGTTCTTCAAGGCCTGGTCGCGTCCTGCCACGATAGCTCTGACGGCGGGTTGGGGGTGGCGCTTGCCGAGGCGGCTTTTGCGGGCGGTCTGGGAATCGCGGCCGACCTCTGGAAGGCGCCGCACAGCGGGGTCGAACGCGACGACCACCTGTTGTTTTCGGAGTCGGCCACGCGGTTTGTCGTGACCGTGAAATCCGGGAAGAAGAGGGCGTTCGAGGCGGCAATGGACGGTGTCATCCTCGGCCTTGTCGGCGAGGTGACCGCGTCGCCGCGGCTTCAGCTTCGCGGCGCGAAGGGAGGAAGGCCCATCGTGGACGAGGACGTGTTTGATTTGAAGAAGGCGTGGCAGAAGACATTGGATTTCTGAAGAGGTTCGTGATGGCAGGTGTCAAGGCAATCGTCATAACGGGCAACGGGACGAACTGCGAGATGGAGATGGCGCATGCCTGCCGGCTTGCCGGCTGCGGCGTGGTGGACATCGTCAACGTCTGGGACATCTACGCCGGGCGCGTTGAGATTGGAGCCTATGAGTTTCTGAACCTCCCGGGCGGGTTCATGGACGGCGACGACCTCGGGTCGGCCAAGGCGGGGGCCAACCGTTTCAAGTTCGCCCCGATGGCAGGCTCGAACCGGAGGCTCATGGACGACATCTTGAAGTTCATCGAGGACGGGAAGCTCATCCTGGGCGTATGCAACGGGTTCCAACTTCTTGTGAAGCTCGGCCTCATCCCCGCGGTCGGCGGCGACCGCACCGCGCAGGAGGTGACGCTCACGTCCAACGACTCGGGCCGTTTTGAGGACCGCTGGATCTGCATGAAGACCGACCCGGCCTCGCCGTGCGTATTCACCAAGGGGATGGGTGGCATCACGCTCCCCGTCCGGCACGGTGAGGGGAAGTTCGTTCCGATGGACGACCATGTCCTTGGCGTCGTCCGCGAAAGGCACCTGGCGCCGCTCCGGTACGCCCTGCCGGACTATTCGGCCCCGACGTCTTCGTATCCCCACAACCCCAACGGTTCGGTTGACGCGATAGCGGGGCTTTGCGACCCGACCGGCCGCGTATTCGGCCTGATGCCTCACCCCGAGGCGTACCTGCAACGGACCAACCATCCGCGCTGGACGCGCGAGCCGGATCTTCCCGAGGAGGGGGCGGGGCTGAAGTTTTTCAGGAACGCGGTCGAGTTCCTCAAGTGAAGGCAGTGAGAAGTCGGGCCCCCGGCGGGCTCGCCCCGGCGGAGCATGCGCGAGCCGGGGAGGAAGGGCGTGTCCAGCCTTCGCAGCCGAAGCCGCTGCTTCGGCGGAGTAGGCCCGGGGTGGGGCGTTCCCGCACGTACTCCAAATTCCAGCGAAGGTGCGGTTTGGAGTGATGACAAAGCGCAAGCAAGCTTGCACACTCCAAATCGAGCGCCTTTCACGGTCCCCCGCACCCGTTGCTCCCGCACTTCTGCCCGCAGGGACACTGGGTGTTGTCGGAGCACGCGCCCGGGATGAACGCGGCGCACTGCGTGGCGAAACAATACGGCGTCGATTTCGGGCAGTCGCAGCCGTCCCGGCAGCCGGGCGTGCAGAAGCCGCCCGTGCAGACCCTGGCGCACGGACACTGGTCGTCGGTCTGGCACCACTGGTTCACGATCAGCACGCACTGGCCGTTTTCGCAGACCTGCATCGTCTCGGGGCAGTCGCATGAGACCTTGCACTGCGCCGGGGCGGCCGGGACGCACTGCCAGCCCCGGCATTCGTACTTGCACGGGCAGTCGTCGCTGGTCTGGCAGCTCATGGCCGAGCGCGGAGTGCAGGCGTGCTCGATGCAGACCTCCATGGGCTCGCAATCGCACGCCGTCGTGCAGTATCGGACCTCCACGCATTTCTTCTGGTAGCAGACCTCGCCGCACGGGCATTCGAGGTCGACGGCGCATTCCGCCGCGGGGGCGTGGCACGACCCGCTGAAACACACGGGTTTTTGCGGGTCGGCGCAGTCGCACGACGAGTTGCAGACGTTTTGGGCATCCGCGCACGACCCGCCCACGCACGTCTTGCCGCACGGGCAGTTGCGGTCGTCGCTCCCGCAGTTGGGCGAGGGGATCTTTCCGCACGCGCCGTTTATGCAGATCGGGTTGTCGGCCGGGCAGTCGCAGTTGGTGACGCAACCCTTCTGGCAGGTGGCCCCCATCCTAGAGTACGTGCACTTCTGGCCGCACGGACAGGGTATTTCGTCGTTGCATTCCGGCGTCAACTTCTGCCGGCAGGTCTCGTTGACGCACACCTCGCCCGTCTTGCACTCGCACGCATTCAGGCACTTGGCCGCGCCCGCCTGGCAGATGTTGCCGGCGCAGTACTGCCCGCACGGGCACAACTCGTCGCGGGTCCCGCACCCGACGGTGATGGGGTCGTCGCAGAAACCGTTTACGCAAAACGGTTTGTCCGGCGGGCAGTCGCAAGAGTCCGAGCACGGCGTGACGCACTGCAACTCCGGATTCGCGCGGCAGTCCCACTTCGGGGCGCAGAAGTCGTAGTTGATGAGCGACCCGTCGCACGAGGAGTACCAGCCCTCGGACCGCGTGCTGATCTTGTCGCAGGCCGCCTCGCACTGGCCGCAGATCTCCCATCTGATGAGTTGGCCCTTGCAGTCGTACCAGCCCTCGCTCTTGGTCCCGACCTTGTCGCAGACGGCCTTGCATCCCCCCTCGACGCACTTGCACCACGGGACAAGCCGCCCATCGGGGCACGCGTGTTCTTTCGTGTCGCCCGGCTTGCACTCGGCAAGCCCTCCGTCCTCTGCAACGCCGCCGTCGTCAAGAGCGCCTCCGTCCGACGCCGCGTCGTCCGTCGTCCCGGCGTCTGTACCTGTGTCCGTCGTCTCCGCGTCTGTCTCAGCGTCCGTTGTCTCCGCGTCTGCCCCTCTGTCCGTGGCCTCCGCGTCGGTCCCTGTGTCCGTTGTCCCGGCGTCTCTGCCGGCGTCCGTCGTCCCCGCGTCCTTCTTTCCGGCGTCGGCCGCGCCGCCGTCCTCGCCCGGGCCGATGGCCCCGTCCTCATCCGGGACTCCCTTATCCTCCGACGTTTCCTCGACGACGCCGGTAGTGCAACCGGCCGCGAAAAGCGCAACAACCCATGCGAGCGCAAAGAATACCGACCCCGCGTTTGGCTTCATGTCAAACCTCCCGATTGACGGCATGATAGCGCGTTTGCAGTGCAGACTTCAAGCAGAAATCGTCCGATGCAGATCGTCCAATGCGCCCCCGATGCGCCCCATGCCCCTTTTTCTGCGGGCCGGTTTCTTGGTGGGTGAGTGTCGCTCGCGCTCAAACGCGCTTGAAACTTCACCCGGAGCCGGCGGGCTGGGTCACGCCCGAACGCCGCGGCGCCTGGGTGCGACCACTTTTTCGCGGTCTGGACGTTACTGGCAGTGCTTGCGAAGATCGGCGCTCAGTACTTCCACTCCCACAAGCCCGGCTGTGTCTCGCGCATGTCGGCGAACTTGATCGCGTAGACGATATAGTCGCCGTCCAGTGTCGCCACGCGGTTGTTGGGATCACCGTCAAGCAGGCTGGCCTCGAGTCCGCGAATCGCGTGGGGCAGCCGGAGCGTCATTTCAGAAAAAGGGCCGAAGCTATCCGAAAACGCGTAGAGTATCCCGCCTGTCAATTCGACCAGTTCCCCGTCGACAGTGTATGGGCCGTGGCCTATCGGACGGTCTAGACAGTTTCTTTCGTACGGGTCGGTGCAGACATTGACCTCGACACCATCCACGGCCAACTTGGCCCTCGGGTTCTCCAATATCGAATCTACCCGTAACCCTTCAGTGAAGACGAAATCCAAAAGGTGGGAGTTTTCCGACCACTGGACTCTCTGGAGCATCGGCCTGCTGTACGTGTAGAACTCGACCGACACATTGCCACACACGACCTCGCGATGGTAGGCGTCCAGCACCTTGACCTTCGGGAACGGCCTGCCGCCCTTGCTCAAGTCCATTGTCACCCTGTAACCCTTTCCAGCTTCGATGGCTCTCTCCGGTTTGACGCGGATCTTCTCCGGACGCCCGACCTTCTTCTCGAGACCGTAGGGAAGGTCCGTTTCGGTATCCGTTTGGGTCACCCTCAGGACTCGTTTCAATCTCCCCGCCCAGTCAACGGGCATGTCTTCATCGAAGATGGGATACCCTTCGGGCACGCCAGAAAAGCCGAGGTGGATACCCGTATTCGGACCACGGTTGGTCTCAAGCCCCTCTGGCTCGACGAAGACAAGCGCCGGATCGACGATGTACCCCCTCGAGGGGACGGCCGGACTCCCACCGCTGTCTTGTGCAGTCTGCACCGACCCCTGCTGCACCGACCTTTCCTGGCATGCCGCCAAAAGGAACGCAGATGTCACCGCAGCGATCGTCGCCACTGTCCTTTGCACCGAGTCGGTTTTCATGGCCCATCTCCTTCCTACCAAGGGAATTCAATCACAGGCGTGATCTGGTCGAAGTTCACCATGTCGTAGTAGTCGCTCGGATCGGGGGTGGCGGTTCGTTTGATCCAGACTTGGTGCACCGAGCTGAACTTCTTCCAGCCGTACGTCGGCCCGCCAGGCACGGTGAACTTTTGATACTCGCCGTCTTTGCCGTGGTTCCGTTCGCCGCACATGTCTTTGACGAACGATTCATCACCCATGAGCGAGTGGCCACAGAAAACGAGCCGGGTTTGTTCGTCGTATTCGTCGTGCAGGCAACCCTTGAGGTGTCCGAGCTCGTGCGCGAACATCGCTCCAGCCGTCGGGCCAGCGCTGTTCCAGCCGGGGTACCAGACGTTCCTGCCCAGTTTCTTTTCGTAAACCGAACCCTCTTTGTAGACGTCCATGCTTCCGCCCTGTCCGGCGTAGTCGCACCTACTGGATATGGGACGGCCAAGCGACTTGTACAGCATGATGTCGCAGCCCGTCGTTTTCCCGTTCAACAGGAGGGCGAACCCGGTGATGTTGTTCTGGGCGTCGGTCATCCCGTACCAAAACTGCGCGCCGCGTGCGATGTTTGCTTTTTATCTTGTATCGGTCGCTGGAGTTCGCGTTCCAACCCTTCTCGGTGCACACCGTTATCGCCGGGATGCTCGACATCACCGGGGTGACGTGGATTCTGACGTGCCCGCCGCCGAAATCCGAATTCACAGCGAAGTGGATTGCCCGTTCCTTCCCTGAGGCAGGAATCCAAAACGCTTCAGAGGCATACTGACTGTCGCTTTTCCACTGAAAGGCCGACCGCGAC
>JACRCP010000365.1 GCA_016218965.1 Deltaproteobacteria bacterium
AAGATAGCCTGGGACCGAGTGGATTCGGCTCGAGTAGTAGAACGGCATCATATACAGGCCGAGAAAGATCATCGCCGGGATGGCGCCGATCCAGTAGAAGTGCGAGACGAACATCCCGTACTTCATCGTCCCGCCGGTCCAGCCGAGGATCTCGAGCGCCCCGAGGTTGGCCGAAAGGAACGCGAGCCCGGCGACCCAGGCCGAGTTCTTGCGTCCCCCCATGAAGAAGTCCTCGCCGGTTTTGGCGAACTTCCTGAGGTACAGGCCTATGCCGATGATGGCGACGAAGTAGAGGACGACGATCAGCCAGTCGATGGGTGCAAGCGCGATGGTGCTCAAAACCGCCTCCGGGTTCGAGGCAAGGTGCTATTGCCGGGCCGCGGCGCGCACCGCTTCGAGCACCGGTTCGTAGTCGGGCTCGGTGCTCACGTCCTTGACGGACTGGACGTACCGCACCATCCCTTCCTTGTCTATCACGAAGACCGTCCGCGCCAGGAGCGCCCACTCCTTGATGAAAACACCGTACGCCCTCCCGAACGCCCCTTCGCGGTAGTCCGACGCGGTGATGACCCTGTCGACCCCCGCCGCCCCGCACCAGCGTTTCTGCGCAAACGGCAGGTCGCGGCTGACCGTGAGTATCACCACGTTCCAGCCGAGTCCCGCCGCCTCCTGGTTGAACCGCCGCGTCTCGATGTCGCAAGTGGGTGTGTCGAGCGACGGTACCGCCGAGAGCACGACCGCCTTTCCGCGGAAATCCGAGAGCCGTACCGGCTTCATGTCGTTGCCGACCACCTCGAATTCCGCCGCCTTGCTCCCGACCTTGACCTCGTCGCCCAGAAGCGTCAGCGGCTCGCCTTTAGATTCCACAACCCCTTCTCTCTCTGTCATGGTTTTCCAATCCCACCAAGAAATTGATGGACCCGGTTCGACACGTTCCCACTTTCGATCTTGCACCCAGCGCCTTGCGCCTTGCGCCCCGCCTGCCCTACCAGTTCTCGCCCGGGATTTCGAAATGCGCCTGCGGATATGCGTACGCCGCGCAGGCACACTGCCGTATCTGGATGCGGCAGGGCGGCAACCGGTTTCGGACCACTGATGTCGGACGGCCCTACTCGTCGAGGTACTTGAACGAAACCTTGACCCTGGTCCGGTAGGCGACGACCTTGTTGTTCTCGACCTTCAGATCGAGCTTCTCGACCTCGGCGACCCGCAGGTCCCGAAGCGATTTCCCGGCCCGCTCGACCGCGTTCTTGGCGGCCTCCTCCCAGGACTTTTTTGACGTCCCGACGAGCTCGATGATCTTGTACGTGCTTTCCATGCGTTCCCTCCCTAGGGGTTCTGGCGCGTTTCCGCGCCGTGACGCCCTTTTCTCTACCCCAATTGGACTTCCGGGGCAACATGTTTCCGGAAAACCTTACTTTTCGTCAAAAACGCGTTCGATCTCGCACCGGCCAGAGGGGAACGACGGGGGGGCGATGATTACGGCTATCAGCCGGCTGGCGGCGTCGACGAGCCCGAAACGCTCGCGTGGGCGGGGGCGTTTCATCCCCGCCCGGTCGAAGAACGAATCGAAAATGTGCGCGCCCTGCCTGACGCGCGACTCGACATCGGGCGGCACAACTTCGACCCGCATCGAGCCGAGCGCGGTCGTCGTCGGTTTCAGGGCGGATTGCGACGCCTTTGCGGGATCGACGGCATCGTCCACTGCAAATGGCCCGTACGCCGTGCGCGTGAGCGCCCACACCGTGCCGCATGTGCCCAGACGTTCGGCCAGATCCCTCGCCAACGCACGCACGTACATCCCCGCGCCGCACCGCAACTCGATTTCGGCGTCGGGACCGTCAAGCGACACGAGCTTGGCCTCGTGGATCTTCACCTTTCGCGGGGCGGGTTCGACGGTCTCGCCGCCGCGCGCCAGCTCGTACGCGCGCTTTCCGTTGATCTTGACCGCCGAGAACGCCGGGGGACGCTGGACTATCTCCCCGATGAAGGAATTCAGTGCCGCGGTGACGGCCTCGACCGGCGGCGGCGGAGAGTCGTCCGTTCGCAGGACCTTTCCGGCGACGTCAAGCGTGTCCGTGAGCACGCCGAATCGGACCGTGGCACAGTAGGTCTTGTCGACGAGGTGCAGATACCGGATGGCCTTGGTCGCTTCACCGACCGCCACGGGAAGCACGCCGGTCGCAAAAGGGTCGAGGGTCCCCGCGTGCCCGGCCTTGCGAATCCCGAGCGTGCGCGCCGCGCGGCGGACCGCGTCGAACGAAGTCATGCCTCGGGGCTTGTTTATACAGATGAAGCCGTGCAACCGAGCACCTCGGCAACCACCCGTTCGATCGTGGCGCGGGCATGGTCCAGAGGGCCTGGGAGCTCCGCCCCCGCGGCGTTCCTGTGCCCGCCGCCGCCGAAACGCACACCGACGGCCGAAACATCTATCCCGCCTCGGGAGCGGAGGCTCGCCTTGAAACGGCCGTCGGGGAGCTCCCTGAGAAAGGCCGCGACCTCGACCCCCTTGAGGGCGCGCGCGAAGTTCACAAACTGGTCGGTCATTTCCTTCGAAGCCCCCGTCGCGCGGTACATTTCGCTCGTCACGTACAGCGAGGCGAACCTCCCTCCGCACGACACATGAAGTGTCGAGAGCGCCCTGCCGAGAAGGTGGTACCGTGCGGCGGGCTCGGACTCGTAGACCTCGGACGCGATCCGCCACGGCTCGGCGCCGCAGGCCACCATCCGCCCCGCCGCCGCGAACGCCCCGGGAGTGCTGTTCGAGTACCGGAACGACCCTGTGTCGGTGAGAATGGCGCAGTAGAGGTTGGTCGCAATCTCGGGCGAGATCGGAACGCGCGCGGCTTTGAACAGCCGGCAGACAAGCTCGCCGGTGGCGGCGGCGTGTTCATCGCGCACCTGCAGACCGCCGATACCCGGCCCCGTCGCATGGTGATCGACGTTGACGACCGTGCCGAGCCCCTCACGCGGAAACCCGCGCCCGAGGCGGCTTGCGTCGCTCAGGTCCAGGATGAACGTGTGATCGAACCGCGCCCCCGCGGGCACCTTGCGCACGACGGTCGAGGCTCCGGGCAGAAAGGCGTAGTTGTACGGGACCGGATCCTCCGAATAGAAAACGACCTCCGCAGACCGCGCGCGGAGCGCCAAAGCAAGCGCCAGGCCCGACCCGATGGCGTCGCCGTCAGGAGAGACATGGCACGTCACGAGGGCCTTCCCGGTCGAGCGGAGTTCCCGCGCGGCCGCGGCGATGGCCCGCTCAAGCCCGACTGCCGAAGCGGCCGCCCGGCTACCCGACGTCTTTCGTCCCTTCGTCTTCCGTCTCCCGCCCTTCCACGCCGTCATTCGCCGTCCCGTCATCCGCGCGTGCCTCCTTGAGCAGTCGTTCGATCCTGTCGCCGCGGTCGAACGACGCGTCGTAGTGAAACGTGATCTCCGGAATCCTCCTCAAGTCGAGCCGCCGGAGAAGCTCCCTGCGTATGAAGCCGAGCGCGCTCTCGAAACCCCCGGCCGCCGCCTTGGCCCGCCCCCCTCTGTTGTCGAAAACACAGAAGTAGACCTTGGCGGCCTGGAGGTCCTCGGTCACCTCGACGTCGGTTATCGAGACCATGTCGAGGCGGGGGTCCTTGAGGCCGCGGAGGATCATGTCCGAGATCTCCTCCTGGATGCGGCGGCCGACGCGGGCGGGCCGCCGGCCCTCGGGCCGCGCGTGCCCTCCGCGCACGTTTCCCCCTCGCATGGGTTCCTCCGATCAGAAAGTGATGATTTCGAACTGGCGATCGACAATCCTTGCAACCATCATCCTCTCGATGAAACCCGTGACGGAATCGAGCACGCTGTTGACGCGGCTGTGGTCGTTTCCGACCGCGCAGACGCCAATCTCGGCCCGCTGCCACAGGTCCTGATCGCCGGTTTCCGCTATCGCGACATTGAACTTGGCGGCCACTCGGTCCTTGATGGACCTTAACACGTGCCGCTTCCCCTTGAGCGAGTCGCAACCCGGGATGAAGAGAACAATTTTGCAGACGCCGACGAACATCAGAGGGTGGCCGCGATCTCCTCGACCTCGAATGCCTCGACGAGATCGCCGGGTTTGACGTCGCTGTAGTTCTCAATCGACAGGCCGCACTCGAGCCCGCTTTGCACCTCACGGACGTCTTCCTTGAACCTTTTGAGGCTTCCGAGCTTCCCCTGGTACATGACCACGCTGTCGCGAAGCAGGCGGACTCGCGCAGAGCGCGCGATCTTGCCGTCCACGACTGAACAGCCCGCGACCACACCGACCTTGGGAAGGTTGAATATCTGCTTGACCTCCGCCCGGCCGAGGTAGTTCTCCTGGATGCGCGGCGCCAGAAGCCCGCTTGCGGCCTTCTTGACGTCGTCTATGAGGTCGAAAATCACGCTGTACGTCCGTACGTCCACGCCCACCTTCGCGGCGGTCTCCTGGACACCGGTTTCCGGCCGAACGTTGAAGCCGATGATTACCGCCTCGGAGGCGTTCGCAAGGTTGACGTCCGACTCGATGACCCCCCCGACGCCGGAATGGATGACCTTGATCTTGACCTTCTCGGTCCCCAACTTCTGGATTGTGTCGCCGATGGGCGCCAGCGAGCCCTGGACATCGACCTTGAGGACGATCTTGAACGTCTTGACCTCGCCCTCCTTGATTCCTTCAAAGAGGCTCTCGAGCGTGAGCTTGCTGTCCTTGGCCAGCGACGCCTGCCGTGCCTCGCCCGCACGCTCCCCGGCAACATCCCGGGCGATTCGCTCGTTCTCGGCGGCGTTGAACACGTCGCCGGCGAGCGGCACGCCCGTCAGACCTATCACCTCGACGGGCGTGGAGGGACACGCCGCCGCACAGGGGTTGCCGTTCTCGTCGTACATGGCGCGGACCTTGCCGCAGTGCTGGCCGGCCACTATCGGGTCCCCCGGCCGGAGCGTCCCTTCCTGCACCAGCACGGTGGCGACCGGCCCGCGGCCCTTGTCCAGCCGCGCCTCGACTACGACGCCCCTCGCCAGCTTTTCCGGGTTGGCGCGAAGGTCGAGCATCTCGGCCTCGAGGAGGACCTGATCCAGCAGCTCCTTGATGCCCTCCTTCTTTTTGGCGGAGATGGGCGTGACGAGCGTGTCGCCGCCCCACTCCTCGATCACGAGGCCGTGCTCCGTGAGCGCCTGCTTGATGCGGTCCGGCTGGGCATTTGGGCGGTCAATCTTGTTTATCGCCACGATGATTGGGACCCCCGCCTCCTTGGCGTGGTTGATGGCCTCGACCGTCTGCGGCTGGATCCCGTCGTCGGCCGCGACGACCAGGACGACGATGTCGGTGAGCGTCGCGCCCCGGGCGCGCATCTCGGTGAACGCCTCGTGGCCGGGGGTGTCAAGGAAGGTGATCGCGCCGCGCGGGATGGTCACGCGGTACGCGCCGATGTGCTGCGTGATCCCCCCCGCCTCCTCGCCCGCCTTGTCGGTCGAGCGGATGGCGTCAAGGAGGGTGGTCTTGCCGTGGTCGACGTGGCCCATGACGGTGACCACGGGCGGCCTGGGCTTGAGCGATTCGGGTTTGTCGGGGGGCGCCTCGAGTTTCTGCTCGAGGTCCTCGGAGGCGCGCTGCACTTCCCATTCGAAATCGTGCGCGACGAGCGTGGCCGTGTCGAAATCAATGGTTTGGTTGAGCGCCGACATGATCCCGAGGCCCATGAGCTTTTTGATGACCTCGCCCGCCTTGATCCCCATGGTCCTCGCCAGGTCGCCGACCTGGATCTGGCTGTCCATTCGGACTATGCGCTTGATGGCCTTCGGCGTGGTGATCTCGGTCTTGCCGGTGGTCTTCCTGGCAAGCCTTTTTTTCGACCGCGCGGCCGGGAACCCGGCCCGCTCGGCCTCGTCGAAGATCTCGCGCCTGTCGAGTTCCTTCATGCGCCGCACGGTCGTCCGCTTCTTTGGCCCCTTCTCCTTTTCCTTTTCCGTCCGGGCGTCCTCGGCCGGCTTGCGCAGAACCGGAACCGGAGCGGCGGGTTGGGCCTTCGTGCGGTCTTCGGCCGGGGATGTCCGGAACCCGCCCCGTGACTCGAGCTGTGAAAGCGGGATCGGCGGGCCGACGATCTCGATCCCCAGCTTGTACGCCCGCTTCGGCTTGGCAGGTTCCTCCCTGCGCAAGTCCGATTTTGCGGACGGCGCCAGCGGCGGGGCGGACTCGAGGGCCTGCGCGTCGTCGTCGAGCGACTCGGCCGCCGGCGCCTCCTCGGACAACGCTTCTCCGACCGGGGCCGCCCCCGCCGCCTCGACGGCCCGGTCGAGGGCGGCGAGTTGTTCGGCCGAGGGGGCTGCGATTTCGGGCTCCGCCGGCGCCGGTTCGACCTTCGCCCGCCTGCGGATCACGCCCGGCGTCACGCGTTTCTCGACCTGCGTGCCCTTCTTTTCTTTTTCAATGGCCAGGATCAGGTTGGACGCATCGACGTCATCTATGGTGCTGGAGTGACTGGCGACCTCAATCCCCATCTGCTTGAGACGGGCGATCACCGCCTTGTTCTCCATCCCGATCTCTCTGGCCAGTTCGTATACTCTCTTTTTTCCCATACAACCCGCTCACCGAAGTTCGCGTTCGATTACCACATTTCGACTACCAACGCCAGCCGCCCGTCATCGCCCGGTCTCGCGGGACCGCCGTGCGGACCGGGAGACCGTCCCACCCCGCCCGTTCGCGGGGACATCGTCGAGCAGGCTGTCCAGACGCAAGAGGTCGCGGCAAACCGACGCGGCCAGGCCGTCGTCGAGGATCGCAAAGGCGGCGCACTCGCCGCCGCCGACAAGCCCGCCCATCGCCAGCTTGTCCACGCGCCCGAGGCGCACGCATCTTTCCCCGGAAAGCCCCCGGGACCGACCTGCCGCATCGGGAGCCACGGCGACGAATCTCGCCGAGCCTGTCCGGAGCGCCCCCAGCGATTCATCGGTGCCGATCAAAAGGTGCCCCGATTTCCGCGCCAGCGACAGGAGAGACCGGACACGCCCGCCAATCTGGTCGCGCGCCGCTTCGAGCAGGGTTGCGGGCTCGATCCCGGCCTTCCTCCCGCCCAGCGCCTTCTTCAACCGGGGGGAGCCCGGAAGCCCGTTCATGCAGGCGGCCGACGGGCACGTGTAGAGCCCCCGGCCCGGCGCCTTCCCGGCCGCATCGAACAGGAGCGTTCCGTCCGGGGCCGCTGCAAACCGGAGCAGCAGCTCCCTGGGCGCCTCGCGCCCGCATGCCAAACATGTGCGAACCTGGTCCACGTGCTCCTTCTCGACTCACTTCTCCCCCGATTCGCCGGCTCCTGCCTCCACCGCAGGCTCGGCGGCGGTCTCGCCGGACGCGTCCGCCGCGGCGGCCTTCTCGGCCTCTTCGGCCGCTTTTGCCTCGGCGGCTTTCGCCGCGGCCGCAGCCTCCGCTTCCTTCGCCTTGGCCGCTTCGGCCGCGGCCTTTTCGGCTTCCGCAGCGGCCTTCTTGGCGTCCTCCTCGGCAAGGAACGCGTCCTCGGTCTCGGCGGCCGGCTTGGCGTTTTCGACGATTTTGGCGGCGGTTTTCGGCCCGATTCCGGGGATCTCTTCGAGTTCCTCGGGGGCGGCCTCGGCGATGTCCTTGGCCGAACGGAAGCCCTGGCGATACACCGCATCGAGCAGCGTGTCGCTCAAGCCTTCGATGCGGCGCAGGGTCGAGAGCGCCCGTTCCTTGACCTCGTTGAACTTCGTCTCGCTCATGATGTCGAGCTTCCAGCCCGAGAGCTGGGCCGCCAGCCTGACGTTTTGTCCCTTGCGGCCGATGGCGAGCGAGAGTTGATCGTCGGGGACCACGATCTCCATGGTCTTGTTCCCCTCGTCCTGGATGACGCGCGCAACCTGGGCCGGCGCGAGCGACGAGCAGACGAACTTGACCGGGTCGGGGTGATACGGGACGATGTCAATCTTCTCGCCGCGCAGCTCCTGGACGATGTTCTGCACGCGCGCGCCACGCATGCCGACGCACGCCCCTATCGGGTCGACGTCCGAGTCGCGGGACGACACGGCGATCTTGGCGCGCACCCCCGGCTCGCGGGCAGCGCACTCAATCTTCACGATCCCTTCGGCAATCTCCGGCACCTCCATTTCGAAGAGCTTCATGATGAGGCCCGTGTCGCTCCGCGAGAGCACGATCTGCGGCCCCTTGGATTGCTTGTAGACCTCGATGATGTACGCCTGGACGCGGTCGCCCGGCCGGTAGACCTCGCGCGGGATCTGTTCGCGCTTGGGCAGGATCGCCTCGGCCCTGCCGAGATCGACAATGATGTCGCCTTTCTCGAAGCGGCGCGCGATCCCGGTGACTATCTCGAACTTGCGGTCCTTGTACTCGTTGTGCACGTTCTCGCGCTCGGCGTCGCGTACGCGCTGGATGATCACCTGCTTGGCCGTCTGGGCCGCGATGCGCCCCAGGTCCCGCGTGTCGAGCTTGAAACCGAGGTCGTCGCCGACGCCCGCCTCGGGGTCGAGCTTCTTGGCCTCGTCGAGTGTGATCTCGGTTATCGGTTCGGTGATCGTGTCGACGACCCGCTTGAACTCGAAGACCTCGACCTCGCCCATCTCCTCGTTGAAATGGGCCTCCATCATCTTGCCGGGGTACTTCTTGCGGGCGGCGGTCAGAATCGCCGTCTCGATCGCCTCGACGATCACGTTCCGTTCGATGCCCTTGTCGCGCCCGACCTGCTCGATCATCTGGTTGAGATTGAACTGCATATGCCTACCTCGCCTCCCTGTTTTTCCCGGGAATCTCCCGTTTCCCGTTTCTCACTCGTTCCGTGTCACTTCTCACTCCCCACTTCTCGCTTCTCACTCTTCACTCCTGTCGTTCCACTCGTACTTCAGGCTCGCCTTCTCGATGTTCTCCAACGGAATCCGGAAGGTCTTTCCTTCCTCCTCCACCAGCACGCAGCCGCCGTCCGTCCCCCGAAGCGTCCCGGCGAAATTCCGCCGCCCCTCGACCGGTTCTTCGGTGCGCACGCGGACATCGCGGCCCGCAAACCGTTCAAAATCGATCGGGTCGCGCACCCGCCGGTCGAGCCCCGGCGACGAAACCTCGAGGTGATACCGCGTGTCGATGATCCCCTTGACGTCGAGGACGTCGCCGACCTCACCCGAGAAGTCCGCACAGTCCTCAACCGTGATTCCCCCCTCGCGATCGATGAAGACCCGGAGCGTGAGACCGCGCGGCTCGCGCACGAGCTCGGCGTCGACAAGTTGGATGTTGCGCTGCGCGAGCACGGGGAGGATCGCCTCCCGCACTCTCCTCAGCGTCTCTTTTGAACCCCTGTCCATCGGCCTTCCTTCGCAACAAAAAAAGTGGGCGACCAAGCACCCACTTTGCTCGAGCAGAGCGAAAGTTTGGGCGCATGCCTATCACGCCAGAAAAGCGAAAGCAAGCAGAATCTTGATCGAGCTATTCGCGCTGTAGCGTTTTTTTCGAGGCGGACAGGGGTTGGGGCAGGCCGGGATTCTCTGATAGAGCGTCTTCTCACCACATGAAGCCCGCAGTTGGAGCAGATCGACGGCTTTCACCGTGTTTCGAGCACAC
>JACRCP010000362.1 GCA_016218965.1 Deltaproteobacteria bacterium
CCAAATCCTGCAGATTCTCAGCTTGAACCTTTTCGAGAAAATGCCGATTGCGCAGGCACTTGCGGACGAGAGCTTCTCGGAGTACGACGACGTGGCGCGCAACCAGTTGGAATTGTTCACTTAACATTGGGACAGCAGTGACTCCTTGTCAATGTTTTCGCTTGGGGCGGCTCCATCGCCAAACGCCCATTTGTAGAACTTCTCGATGTCCCAGATCGTGCCAGCAAGTGCATGTTTTGCGAACAACGCCATTTTGTGCACATTCGATGCTCCAAAAGTAAATGCCGCTGCACGACACAAACGAAAGGTAAAATAGGGCGCTTGGGGCCTGAGCAGCAACACGGGCGCTTGCTTTTTCTTTTCGTGAAACTCCGCAATTTCCCGTATGGCCTGCTCTCCGAATATCACTTCCGCGGTTTTCTCGTCGTTGTGCCAGTCGTAGTCTATTTCCACCGTCTGACCCACCGTCAGTCCGCCATGCTTGCCATCGTAAACAATGGCGTCGATATCCAACAGGGCGCTCACGGTGTAAACTGAATCGGTCCCGGCAATGTCAGCATAGTGGATGCCTCTATGAAAACCGTGAAGCCTTCCGACAATGACATAATCTGCACGACAATTGCTGATATCGATGACTTCTTTCTCACCCACAAGTGGTTCCCACCTTTTTGTTCTGCTCGAATGACTTGGAGAGGCGTCAGCTCGGCAAGCCCCAAGAAGCACAACGATGTGCGCTCCTATCGCCAGGAGGAGCCAGCGCTTCCGCGGCAGGCCTCGAAGAGGCGCCTCAATGGGAACCCATCGATTCATTCGTCCGATTCCAGTTCCAGCAGGAATTGCCACGCGGGGACAATTCGGACGGGGCCGGACTGCCCGGTTTCGCGGCGTGTGACTATGGTTTGGGACTTCGCCCCGCATTCCTCGGCGGCCTCTTTGAGTGCCGCGAGCTCTCTTTCCTTGGTTTGGGGTGCGGCGAGACTTTCGCACACCTGCACGAGCCGCAGCTTCCCATCGGACCCTTTGAAGGCGAAATCAACCTCGCGCCCATTGCGGGTCCGGTGGTAATAGACTCCCGAAGTTGCCCGGCGCAACGCAGCGTAGACCAGATTCTCGAGCAGGTGGCCCGACCCCGAGATGATTCCGGACGACGTAGATGCGACGAATGCGTGGTCGACGCAGTAGATCTTCCTCGGGTTGGCGTTCCTTCAAGTGATCGATGGGTGGTGAAGCTTCACCTGGAACAGGAAGAACGCGTCCTCGAACCAGTCGACGAGGGACGACACCAGCATTTTTGGAACGGCGTGCCCCATTGCCTTGAGGTGGCCGGTCAGGCTGTTGACCGAGTGTAGCGACGCCACGTTCTCGAGCAGTCGGTGTGCCAGGTCGGCAACCGCCGCGGGGTGCTGCACGTCGTGCCGTTCTATGACGTCCCGGAAAAGGAGTGCCGTAAGATACTCCTGATGAATTCTCACGCGCAACGAACTCGAAACGTCGAGGACCTCCGGGAAACCGCCGCGCTGCCAGTACTCCTCGAAGGCATTCTGCACGATCAGACGGTCACGGGAGGCAACGGGCATGGCTTTGGCGAAACTCCTGGCGTCGAGGAACTCGCGAAACGAGAAGGGAAAGAGTTCCCAACAGAGCGAGCGGCCGCGCATCTGGCTTGCCACCTCGCGCGAGAGCATGGAGGTCGACGACCCCGTCAAGTACACTTCGCAACGCTCGGTCCTTAGGATCCGGTCGACGAAAGGCTCCCATCCTCTGACGGTCTGGATCTCGTCAAAAAAACAGTGGACCGTCTCTCCTCCCTTTTTTTCAGGGTGCAGCGAGAAGAACGCCTCAAGGATAAGGTCGAGTTGCCCGGCGCTGAGTCCGTGCAGGCGGTCGTCAAAAAAGTTGAGGTAAAGGATGTTCGTTCTATGAACCCCCGAGTGGAGCAACCCGTTCATGATCTGGTTCAAGAACGTCGACTTGCCGCACCGCCGGACACCGACGCACACGAACGCCTTCCGTCGGACTGTTTCGCACTGAAGCCGTCGCGGGACGCCTGTGAACAGGGGCTCGGATTCGGCGTCGGCGATCAGCCTCCGAATCGTTTCGACCATCGTCGCCTCCTCCAAGTGGTAACGTATTTCACCACTGTCTGGCCAAACCGGTAATATATGTTACCACTTTATCCGTCGCTTGCAAGGCCGGCAATCGTTTCGTTCCGAATAGGTTTGACACCGGGTGTCGGGCCGCGCTAGTCAGGGCGGCATGACCGACACGCAGCAGAAGTTCCCCAAATCGTTCTGGACCGCGAACCTAACCGAGCTTTTCGAGCGCGGCGCGTACTACTCGATGGCGTCGTTTGTCGTCATCTACCTCGGCCAGCTCGGGCTCGGCGACTACTGGCCCAGCACGCTAAACGGAGTTCTCTGGACGATTGTGTACTTCCTCCCGATCCTGTCGGGGACGATCGCCGACCAGATCGGCTTCAGGCGTGCGCTTCTTTACGCCTTTGTGCTGCTCACCGCCGGCTATGCGCTGATGGGTTGGCCCGTCTGGTTCGGCGGGGCGGCGCTCTCGGCCACCGTGGGGAAAGAGGTGACGGCGGGGGCGGGGGTCGTTGTCCCCATCGTTGCCGGCATTCTCCTCATCGGCGCGGGCGGGTCTGTCGTGAAACCCTGCATTTCGGGGACCGTCCAGAAGACGGCGGGGGCGAGGGCGACGCTGGCGTTCGCCATATTCTACATGGTCATCAACATCGGATCGCTTTTCGGCCGCGGGGCGGGCTACTTCGTCCGGACGCGTTCGAGCCTCCCGTTCATCTTCGCGGTCGCCGGTGTGTGCGCCCTGCTGGCCCTGCTCACGGTCCTGTTCCTTTTCCGGGACCCCGAGAAGGAGGCCGCCGCAGCGGGAATTCCTCTCGCGCCGCCAAAACCGAAAAAGACGATCGGAAAGGTCCTCCTCGACATGTTCCTCGTCCTGCGCAACCTGCGGTTTGCGCTTTTCCTGATCGTCTCGTCCGGTTTCTTCTTTCTCTACAGCCAGGTCTACAACGTCCTTCCGCTGTATCTCAAGAAGGTCGTCGAAACAAACCCCCCGGTTGACATCTACACGATGGCCAACCCATTCGTAATAGTGTTTTTCCAGCTTTTGATAACGCGGCTCTTCGGGAAGATGAAACCGATCCGTTCGATCATCGTCGGGATAATCATCATCGGCGTTTCGATGGCGCTCAATCTCGTCCCGGTCTATGCGGCCGGGGGGGTGAGGGCGGCCGCCGGACTCCTTCCCCTCGGCTCGCTCTTCATCGTGCTCTCGGTGGCGCGCATCGCGTTCGGCGAGCTCTTCACGTCCGCCCGCACTTACGAGTACATCGGGGCGCTGGCGCCCAAGGGGCAGGAAGGGCTGTTTCTTGGTTACGCCAACCTCCCCGTCGCCATCGGGTCGCTCCTTGGGGGGCCGGTCGGCGCGGCCATCTTCAACGAGGTGATGTGCCGGAACGCGGTCAAGCGTCCGGACGGGCTTCTGGACCTCGACCCGCAGAGCGCCGCGGCCGGCTGGATCATCCTCATGTCCATCGGTTTCGCCTCGGCCGCGAGCATGTGGCTGTACCACAGGTGGATCCAGAAGAAGGCGTGAGGCTATCGGCCCTTGCGGAACCAGAGGCGGGTGTTGCCGAGGTCTATGTAGTCGTCCCACTTGAGTCGCTGTTCGGTGACCTTGATTCCGTTGACCGACACGGCGGGGAACTTTTTGACCGCGACGAGGTGCCACGACCCGTCCGGGCGTTTTTCGATGGTCGCGTGCCCCGCCGAGACCAGCATGCCCTCGACCTTCACGTCGTCGGTCTCGCCCTTGCCCAGGGTCAGTCGGTCCTTGTCCAAAGGCACCTTTCGTGGCGGTGTGGTCCCGGCGTATTCGAAGTACGGCGGCGGTGCCCGCGGGACCTGCGCTTTGGGCATCAGCGAGTCCATCCTGACGACCACGGTTTCATCGGCCCCTTCCGATTTGCTGAATTGTGGAATCGGGCCCGTCTGCTCGTCTTTGAAGATCCCCGAGATGTCCATTTTGAATGCCGCCCGCGGGTTGACGGCATCGGGTTCCTTGGTCGCCTCGAACTTGAGCAGTACCTTCCCGAGTTGGACCTGTTTCCCGGGGGCGAGCATGTGCACGGTGATGCGTTCCCCGTCGGCGAACGAGCCGTTCGTGCTGCCCGTGTCCTGGTAGATCCACAGACCGTTGCGCCAGTACACCTTCGCGTGCCTGCGGGATACCGAGAGGTTGGGGATGAAGACATCGGCGTCAGTGCTCCTCCCGACGACGAGGGGCCTGTCCTTGCTTAACGTGTGGGAGGCGATGACCTTGTCCCCGATTGATATGACGACCCTTGGCACGGGCTCCCCCGGCATTTGTTTGCTTTTTCGCCGGCACGATGATAGAAGATTGTCGCGGTATTTTCAAGCGGTTTGGCGGGAACAGTGCAACGCGAGGTCGGGCAATGAGCAACGGCGAGGCCCAGAAGGCGAAGTTCAGGCGCAGGACGTTCCTGGTCGACAAGCGCTTCCAGCTCAAGTACACCATCATCATCGCGGTCATAGGGGCGCTCATCGCGGTCCTGTGGGGGTCGCTCTTCTACCAGGCCAACCGCGAGAACTCCGAACAGGTGATGCTGACGCTCAAGGTCGACCCGGAGCTCCAGGCCCTCTCGGAGAAGGTCGAGGACAAGCTCTCGGGCGAGGACGCCAAGATCCTGTACTACCTGAGCGGGTTCATCCTGGCGGTCGTCCTCTCGCTCGTCATCTGGGGGGTGCTCATCACGCACCGGATCGCGGGGCCGATCTTCATCATCTCGCGCTACGTCGACCAGGTCACGGCCGGGGAGTACCCCGACCCGCGGCCACTCCGGAAAAAGGACGAACTGCGGGAGTTCTTCATCAAGTTCAACGACATGCTGACCTCCATCAAGGAGCGCGAAAAGACCGACGTCGAGGCGCTCGGCCGGGCGATCGAGTCGGGGAAGTCGGTGCTTGCGAGCGTCTCGGGCGACCGCGCCGAGGAGTTCGCCAAGACCATCGAGATGCTGCGCGACCTGCAGGAGCGCAAGCAGAAGATGCTCGTGGGGTCTGCGCCGTTTGCGCCGCCCGGGGACCCCAAGGCATAGGTTCATGAAACCGATCGAGCCCGCCCGCCGCATCAGGGATCTGCCAAAGTATCTCTTTGCCGAGATCGATCGCAAAAAAAAGGAGGTCGCCTCGCGGGGTGTCGACATCATCTCGCTCGGGATTGGCGATCCGGACCAGCCGACGCCGCCTCACATCGTCGAAGCCCTCCGGGACGCGGCGCGGAATCCCGTCAATCACAGATATCCCGACTACGAGGGCAGCCTGCCGC
Organism: Deltaproteobacteria bacterium; assembly: GCA_016218965.1. Lineage (GTDB taxonomy): Bacteria > Myxococcota > SpSt-1050 > SpSt-1050 > JACRCP01 > JACRCP01. The sequence goes on from JACRCP010000362.1 coordinate 5,380, forward strand.
TCCGAACGGCGGTCGGCAAGTGGTACAAGGACAGGTTCGGCGTTGCGGTCGACCCCGCGACCGAGGTGGTCGTTCTCATCGGCTCAAAGGAGGGGATAGCGCACCTCCCGCACGCCTATGCCGATCGCGGCGACTGGGTGCTCGTACCCGACCCCGGGTACCCGGTGTACGGGATCATGTCGGCGATGATCGGCGCACAGGTGCACAGGATGCCGCTTTGCGAGGAACGTGCTTTTCTCCCCGACCTCGGCGCGATCCCCGGAGAAATCGCGGCCTCGGCGAAGATCATGTTTTTGAACTATCCGAACAACCCGACGGGCGCCTCGGCGCCGCGGGAGTTCTTTGAGGAGGCGCTGGCGTTCTGCCGCGAGAGGGGCATACTCCTGGCGCTCGACTGCGCGTATTCGGAGATACACTTCGGGCACGATGTCTACCGCTCGATCTTCGATCTGCCGGGCGCGCGCGAGCACGCGGTCGAGTTCCACTCGCTCTCGAAGACGTACAACATGACGGGTTGGCGCGTCGGGTTTGCCGTGGGGGGCGCGGCCGTCATCGACGCGATGCTCAAGGTCAAGACCAATCTCGACTCGGGGGTCTTCGGCGCCGTGCAGGACGCCGCCGTTGCCGCGCTCTCGGGCGATCAGTCGTGCGTCGAACGCACGCGGGCGATCTTCGCGGCGCGGCGCCAACGCGTGGCCCAGGCCCTCACTCGGATGGGCTTCCGGTTCCGGACGCCCGAAGGCGCGTTTTACTTTTGGGTCCGCGTGCCCGAAGGCCGGACCTCGGCGCAGTTCTGCATGCAAATGCTAGAGAAGGCGGGCGTCGTCGTCACGCCCGGCACCGGCTTCGGCCCCAGCGGCGAAGGCTACTTCCGCATCTCCCTCACGTGCCCCGACGATCGCCTCGACGAAGCCCTCGGCCGGATGCAGAAGTTCCTCGCCTGATTTGGAGTTCGCAAGCTTGCTTGCGCTTTTGTTCGGGGCAGCTTGCTGCCCCGCGAAGGACGGATTGGCGCGTTCTCGGGCGACGTCTTGGAGTGCGGTGGCTCGACACCGCCTTGCACTCGCGGCGGCTCGACGGCGCGGAAAACAAAGGCGGCTCAAAGGCCGCCTTCCCTCAGGGTCCGTGGTGGTGCAGGCTCTCAGTTCGCCACACAGACTTTGAATCCGAATCCCGTGTCTTCGCAACTGCTGTTCCCGCCACAAGGGTTGGCTCCGGAGCAGACCTGGAAACAGTACATGCCGTCACCGCCGTCGAGACAGGTAGCACCGACTGTGCAATCAGCCGCCGCGCCGCACGGCTCCCCGATGTCTTTCGTGCCGGCCGTCAGACAGGCGAAGCCGTCGGCGTAGTAGTAGCAGGCTTTTCCGGCACCGCAGGCTTCTCCTACCGTACAGACGGCCGAGAGCGAGAAGTTGACGACGGCGTACTCGCATTCGGCGTCGAAATGACCACTGGCGAAGTCCTCGTTTTTCACGGCGATTGTTCCCTCCCCGCAGATGACGTCATCATCCGACAAGTCCTCGTCCCAAATTGATACCTCGACTCCGGCCACGAGATCCGAGGCCGCAACGGTCCCAAAGTCGTGGTCCCAATTCGGCGAGAGCGTGTCATCAGCCGTCGGGGAGCAAGCCTCTTGCCCGTCCACCGTGACGCAAACGAACGCATCGGGCATCCCGCCCGGAACATCCCACGCCTCATCTGAAGGATCCGTCTCTGAAATCGTTCCGGTGGTCAGGGTAACAGTCCACTTCCCGGTCAAGTCCAGCTCACAAAGGCCAGAGTTGCACTCGTACCCCAACGCACACGCGCCGCAGCTGGTACCGCAATCGTTGTTTCCACATTCTTTGCCGGTGCAATCGTTCGAACAACCCGATTCGCACTTGCCCGAAACGCAGACTGCGTCGCCAGAGCACTCGCCGCAGGTTCCGCCACATCCATCGTCTCCGCAGTCGTTGGCGCCGCAACTGGGTGCACACTCGCCGGCATCGGCGTCGTCTCCGGTGTCGCCGCTGTTATCGTCACCGTTGGACGAAGACCCGCCGGAACAACCCCAGATCGCAACCATGGCGAGTGCGGCGAGGAGAAGCGAGAAGAACAGCTTGTGTCTTGCCTTCGTGTTTTCCATTGACTCCTCCCTCTGGTGAAAGGCCCGTGCCGTTTGAACCCCGACTGCCCCTTTGTGCGAAATCAGGATAACACCGCCCAACCGGAGGTGTCAACAAAAGGCGGCATATAAACCGTGTTAAGTGGGTGCAGTTCCGCGATACCGATGCACCATGCGGTCGTCACGGACCACTCTCCTTTTGCGGTACGTCGGCGCGAATGTGCGGAGGCTGCGCGTTCGGCGAGGAATGACACAGGAGGGCTTGGCCGAAGCCGTCGACCTCGATTCGCGCTACCTGCAACGGGTCGAGCGGGGGACCGTGAACTTGAGCATAGATGTTCTCGTCGCCCTTGCCGACGTGTTCTCGGTGCTGCCGTCGCGGCTGCTGCGGCGGGCCGAACCGGAGTCGCCGAAAACTGGCAGACCGCGGAAGAAGCGGACAAAAGCGGGAAGCTGAAGACGCCGCGTCAAGCCCCGGCGAACAAAGGCGACGGCGGGCCGCCGCACTCCAAGACCACCCCGGAGAGAACAACGCGCTTGGAAAAGCAAAACGAAACTTTTGAACCGCAGCGCGGGCAGGGAATTGCGGCACCGGGTTGTGGTATACTGTCAGGTGGGAGGTGACGCGGCGATGGGCGAAATCAGGGTCAAGGTCCAACTGGAAAACAGTGACGACCTCCGCGAACTGAAGCGGGCGAAGATCTCCAAGAAAAAGGTCCGCAGGGCGACCGTGGAGGCCCTGGTGGACACGGGGGCGGTCATGATGTTGCTCCCCGAAGACCTCGTGGACAAACTGGGTCTTGAGGTCACCGACAAGGCGGTCGTTGCGCTCGCAAACGAGGAAAAGGTCGAACTCGACGTGGCCGGTTCAGTCGCACTGACGATAGGCGACCGGAAATGGACTACCGATTGCCTCGTCGGGCCACCCACATGCGAGGCGATCATCGGCCAACTCGTTCTCGAACGTCTGGACCTTATCATCGACCCGCTCAAATGGACTGTCACTCCTCGCCCCGAATCGCCTTTTCTCCCGCTACTGAAGCTCAAGTGAACCCGCCGGGCCAGGCCCCGGCGGAGAAAGGCGGCGTCGGGCCGCCGGACTCCAAGACGTTCCACAACGAGCAAAAAAAAGCCGCCCCGGACCATCGGCCCGGGGCGGGTTCATTCACAGACAATCAAAGGGACAGGAGGTCTTTTACCTCCACTGGCCGTAGCCCTTGGTCCTGACGGTGTTCCGGTTCTTGATGTCTTTTTGAACCGGGTTCGGCACCGCCACGCCGCTCGTCAGGCCCCGGCCGGACGATTTGCCGCTCGACGCGCTGTCGTCCTTGGGGTTCACCGCCGCGCCGGTCTTGGCCGCGATCTTGGCCATGGCTTCTTTCTGCGCGGTGTTCGGGATCGCCACGCCGGTCACGTAGCCGGTCTTGGAATCAGAGCCGGAGTTCCCGCTCCCTGATACCTGCGGCGTCGGAAGGGCGTCGTCGCGCGGGTTCACGACCGCCGCGGCCTTGGCCGCCGCCTGCTTCTTGAGGGCGCCCTTGGCCGTGTTGAAGTCGTTGGACTCGCCGTAGTCACTCGTGGTCGTCGTCGTGGATCCGGCCGGTGTCGAAGCCGCGCCAAGCATCGCCTCGGTTTCGCTGGCGCTCTTGTGCAGGAGCCTGCTGTAGTGCTCCTCTTTCACGGTGTTCTTGATCGAGACGCCCGGATATCTCTCTTCGCTCGTGGCGGCCGACGCAGTGGCCTCGGGGTTATTGTTGGAATTGACGTCCTGGAGCATTGCCCCGTTCATCGAAACGGGCGTGCCCGGGACCTTCGGCGCTTCAGGGGCCTTGGGAGCCTCCGGGGCCTTGGGCGCTTCGGGGACAGCCGGCGTCTTGGGGACGTCGGGCATTGCCGGCTTGACCGGGATCTCGGGTGTCACCGGCGCCGCCGGGAGGGCCCCGGTCGTTGCGCAACCAAACGCGAACAGGACCACCGCCGCAAGAACCATGAGCTTGTTCATCCCGCGCCTCCTTTTCAAAACTGATGTGAAGCCTCAACCAACCTGTCGGCATTCTATCAAAAACGGCACAAAAAAGGCAAAAGCAAAATATGACGGCCGTCACACCACCATGACAAACGTGTCACAGTTCAAAGGCGGGAGGCGGGGGAAAACACGAACTGGGTGCCGCCCGGACGCGACCCGGTGCCTACTCCGCCGAAGCAGCCGCTTCGGCTGCGAAGGCTGGATGCGCAGTAGCGGTATTTTCGGGCAACCACTGGGCGCCTGGGACAGGCGTCCGCATACGGCGACGCATCCGAAAATGACGCGGAGGCGCGGCCGGGGAGCAAGACGGGCGGCCGGCCATCAAACCGTCAAGTCGACTTCGAGAGGGACCGGGACTCACGAAACGCGCCCATGACGAACAAACAGTAGGGATTCAGTCTTGGATGGGGGCCGGCTTCCCCTGCGCGTCAGTTTCCGATGCGTCATCATTTAACTTCGCCCGGCGGTTGCCGTAAACATGCCGCTCCGGGAAACCCGTCCCCCACCCAAGACTGAATGATCACAACAGACCAGCCTCTTGCAAAACCCATTAACCGCAGAGAGCGCGGAGACCGCAGAGAGAGATTCATCAGCGTTTTCGAACATCTCTGCGCCCTCTGCGTCCTCTGCGGTTTCTGCCCGGGTGTTTTTGCAATTTTCTCCAAACACTTGAAACTTCTTGACTTCGGCGGCCGTGCGGTGAATCGTCTCGTCTTGTGAGCGGTGATCGGGTGCGGCGGCGGGTTGTGCTCCGGGGCGTCACGCAGGGCGTCGGGTTCCGGCCGACTGTCTACCGGTATGCGCGCGGATTTGCCGTCACCGGGTTCGTGCGCAACGACTCGGACGGCGTTACGATCGAGGTCGAGGGCGAGCCGTGCGAGGTCTCGCGTTTCGAGGAAGGGCTTGCCGGCGCCATCCCGCCTCTTTCGCGCATCGACTCGCGCGAGGCGGCCGACGTCCCGCCGGCCGGCGGCGAGTCGTTTGCGATCGAGGCAAGCAGCGAGCCGCGCGGGGGAGTGCCGCCGATTCCGGCCGACATCGCGACGTGCCCCGAGTGCTTCTCGGAGCTTTCGGACCCCCAAAACCGCCGCTCCGGGTATCCGTTCATCACGTGTACGCTCTGCGGTCCGCGGTTCACAATCGTCAGGTCCTCGCCGTACGACCGCGAACGCACCTCGATGAAGCCGTTTTCCATGTGTCCCGAGTGCGCGCGCGAGTACGCCGAGCCCGGCGACCGGCGCTTTCATTCGGAGACGAACTCATGTGAGACCTGCGGCCCGCGGCTTGCGCTTCTGGATCCGGGCGGCGGGACGGTCGGCGCGGGCCACGCCGCGGTCGAAGCCGCTGCGGAGAAGATCGCGCAGGGGGGCATTGTCGCCGTCAAGGGCATGGGCGGGTTTCACCTTGCGTGCGACGCCCGAAACGAATCGGCCATAGACGAGCTTCGGAGGCGGAAGGGGAGGGCCGAAAAGCCGTTTGCGGTGATGGTGCGCGACGTCGAGGCGGCGGGGAAGGTCGCCGCGCTCACCGAAGAGGACAAAAGGCTTCTTCTGTCGCCCGTCGCGCCAATCATCATCGCCACCCGCGTTGCGACCTGCGATCTCCCCGTCTCGATCGCCCCGGGCAACCCGACGATTGGCGTCTTCATCGCCTACACACCGCTCCACCGCCTCCTCTTCGACGCAGTTCCGCCTCACGCCTCATCCCTCATGCCTCATGCCTTCGTAATGACCTCGGGGAACCGCTCGGACGAGCCGATTGCCATCGGCAACGACGAGGCGCTTTCGCGACTTGACGGCATCGCCGACGCGTTCCTGGTCCACGACCGCGAGATCGTCTGCCGTGCCGACGACTCGATTCTTCGGCGCCTTGGCGGGCGTGCGGTCGTGTTTCGGCGTTCGCGCGGGATCGTCCCCGAGGGGATCAAGGTCCATGTCCCGGGGCCGGATGTGCTTGCTCTCGGGGGCGAGCTCAAGAACACCGTGGCGGTGCTTGCCGGGGAGTTCGTCTACCCAAGCCCGCACATCGGCGATCTAGAGACGGCCGAGGCGCACGACCATTTCAGGGCGTCTATCGAAATGATGCAGGAATTCACCGGGTGCCGTCCGGACGTCATTGCGTGCGACATGCACCCCGAGTACCTTTCGACCAAGTTTGCCCTTGATCTCGAAGGCAAGGAGGCGGACTTGGGCGGCAGTCGGACTCCCCTCCGCGCGGCGCCGCACCAAGCCCTGTTTTGCGCCTCGATGGGAAATGAAAGCGGCGCCGCGCTGCGGGAAGCCCGGCCACCGCCCAAGGCGCAAGAAAAGCTGCGCCAGGATGTCCGGGTCATCCAGGTCCAGCACCACCACGCCCACGTGGCGGCGTGCATGGTCGAGCACGGGCTTTTGGGACCGGTGATCGGCGTCTCGTTTGACGGGACCGGCTACGGGCCCGACGGCACAGTCTGGGGGGGCGAGTTTCTCGTCGCGGACTACGGAGGGTTCAAGCGCGCGGGGACGCTCAAACCCGTCCCGATGCCCGGGGGCGCCAAGGCCATTCGCGAGCCTTTCCGGATGGCCACGGGATTCCTTTCGGGAATGGCCGGCACGCCGCCCGAGCGGGTGCTTGCGAACATGGGGATGACCGAGGCCGAGTTCGTGACCTACTCCGCCATCGCCCGCCAGGCCGAGTTCTCGCCGCTCACGTCGAGCGCCGGAAGGCTCTTTGACGCGGTCGCGGCGATCGCGGGGATTGCGAGGCTCTCGACGTTCGAGGGGCAGGCGGCGATGGCGCTCGAGGCCGCCGCCGCAAGGGCCGACGGGAGGGACGACTCATATCCATGTGTTGTCAACCGGGTTGACGGGCGCATGGTCGTTGACACGCCGCTTCTCGTCGCCCAGATCGCCGAGGACGTTTCGAGCGGCGTTCGGCCGGAGGTCATCGCGCGGAAGTTTCACGACTCGCTGGCGGCGGCCGTGCTCGCCGTCTGCATAGCAATCAGGGGCGACACAGGACTCGAAAGCGTCGTCTTGACGGGGGGCGTGTTCCAGAATGCAATCATGACCGAGTTGTGCGAGAATGCGCTCCGCGGAACGGGCTTCTCAGTGTACCGCCATGCGCGGATCCCTCCAAACGACGGCGGGATTTCCGTGGGTCAGGCGGTGGTGGCGCGGGAGGTCGTGAGATGTGCCTCGCGGTACCGATGCGAGTTGTAGGTGACCCCGAAGGCTCGAGGGCCACGGTAGAGGCCGAGGGCGTCGTCAGGGTCGTGGACGTTTCGCTGGTCGAAGGTGTCGTTCCCGGCGACTACCTTATCGTCCACGCCGGCTTCGCGATTGAGAAACTCGACGTTGCCGACGCCGAGGAGCGGATAGAGCTGTTTCGCGAGATGGCCCGTCTCGACGCCGAAAACCCCGGCACTGAAAAGGGCGGATGAAGTACATAGACGAATTCCATGACGGGGCGGCGGCAGGGGCGCTCTCGGCGAAGATCGCGGCGGCGGCGGGACGCATCGGGCGGCCCGTGCGCCTGATGGAGGTCTGCGGGACGCACACCGTCGCCGTCCACCGTCACGGCCTTCGCGACCTGTTCCCGCCCGGTCTCAAACTCGTCTCGGGTCCCGGGTGCCCGGTCTGCGTGACGCCCGCCGACTACGTTGATTCAGCCATCAAGGCGGCCTCGCTTCCCGGCGTTACAGTTGTGACATTCGGGGACATGGTGAGGGTCCCGGGAAGCCGTTCGACCCTTGTTGATGCGAGGGCGTCGGGGGCGGACGTGCGCGTCGTCTATTCCCCGACCGATGCGCTCGAAGCGGCCGCGGGCGAACCGGCGCGCGAGGTCGTGTTTTTGGGCGTCGGGTTCGAAACGACGGTGCCGTCGGTGGCGGGGACGATGGTCGAGGCGCGGCGGCGCGGAGTCAAAAACTTTTCGGTCCTTGGGGCGTTCAAGCAGATCCCGAACACGATGCGGGCGCTGATCTCCGACCCGGCCCTCGCCATTGACGGCTTTCTGTGTCCGGCACACGTGGCGGCCATCATCGGGAGCGCCGCGTATTCATTCATCCCCGCCGAGTTCAAAAGGCCGTGCGTCGTCGCGGGGTTCGAGCCGCTGGACATCCTGTACGGTGTCCTCGGCCTTGTCACCCAGCTTGCGGAGGGGAGGGCGGAGGTCGAGAACCAGTACTCGCGCGTGGTCAAAACCGGGGGAAATGCGCTGGCAAGAAGGGTCGTTCACGAGGTGCTCGAACCTGCCGACGCGGTCTGGCGCGGGATCGGGACAATCCCCGTCTCGGGTTTCCGGATTCGCGAAGGATGGAGGGATCAGGACGCCGCGCGCCGGTTTGACCTGTCGGTGCCGGCGCTTGTCGAAAACCCCGGGTGCAGGTGCGGCGAGGTCCTGCGCGGCTCGCTCGATCCTCCCGGGTGCTCTCTGTTCGGGAAAGGCTGTACGCCCGAGCGTCCAGTCGGTCCGTGCATGGTGTCGTCCGAGGGGTCTTGTGCGGCGAACTACAAATACAGCAGGCAGGAATGAGGCACATTCGATTCCCGACTTCTGACCTTCGACCTCCGGCTTCCGAGCGCCGGGTCCTTCTCGGGCACGGGTCGGGGGGGAAGCTGTCGGCGGATCTTGTTGAAGAGCTGATCGTGCCGCGTTTCTCGAACCCGGCGCTTGACGCGCTTGGGGACAGCGCGGTGGTCGCGATCCCCGAAGGCGGGGGCAGGCTCGCGATCACAACGGACAGCTACGTGGTCGATCCGATCTTCTTTCCGGGCGGCGACATCGGTGACCTTGCCGTCAACGGGACGGTAAACGACCTTGCGATGGCCGGGGCCGATCCGCTGTATCTCACCCTCGGAATGGTGATTGAAGAGGGTCTCCTGTTTTCGGACCTCGAACGCGTGCTCGACTCGGTGAAGCGTTCGGCCGATTCCGCCGGTGTCAAGGTCGTCGCAGGCGACACGAAGGTCGTCCCGCGCGGCAAGGCGGACAAGCTGTTCCTCAACACTTCGGGCGTGGGGCTGGTTCCGGCGGGGTTCGTGTCGGCCCGCGAAAACATCGGGCCGGGGGACGCGGTCATTTTGTCGGGGACCATCGGCGACCACGGCGTGGCGGTGATGTCGAAGCGCGCGGGGTTGGGGTTTGCAACCGAGGTCAGAAGCGACACGGCCGCGCTCCACCGGATGGCCGCGGCGTTGAGGCGCTTGGGCGGCGCGCTTCGTTTCATGCGCGACCCCACAAGGGGAGGGCTTGCCGCGACGCTCTGCGAAGCGTGCCGGGGCCGCCCGTGCGGGGTCGAGATCGGCGAGACGGTGATCCCGATCGATCCCGGCGTCCGGGCCGCTTGCGATCTTTTGGGGCTTGATCCTTTGCACGTCGCCAACGAAGGCAAGATGGTGGCCTTCGTCGCGCCCGAGCGGGCCGACGAGGCGCTCGCGGCGATGCGCGGATTCGTCGAAGGAAACGACGCCGCGGTCATCGGGCGTGCGGTCGAGACGCGCCCCGGGATGGTCGTGCTGCTCACGCGCGCGGGCGGGAAACGCATAGTCGATCTGCCGGCGGGCGAGATCCTTCCGAGGATATGCTGATTGCACGAACTCGGGTTGACACAAGACCTCGTCGATCTCGTCACCGCAAAGGCTGTCGCCGAGGGCGTTGCGAAGGTGATCTCGGTGCGGCTGATGGTCGGCGAATTCGCCGGGGTGGAGCCCGACTCCGTGTCGTTCTGCTTTGAGGTCGTGTCCAGGGGAACGGTCGCCGAGAACGCGCGGCTCGAGATCGAGCGCGTTCCCGGGCGCGAATTCCGGGTCGTTTCGATGGAGGTCGATTGACCATGTGCGACACCTGCGGCTGCGGCGATCCCTCGCGCCCTCACGCGCACACCCACGGCGACGGGCACGTTCACGAACACGCGCATGAGAGCGGGGGGGCGGCGGCCGGGTCGGCGCATGGGCGGACGGTTTCGATCGAGGCCGACGTCCGCGCCCGAAACGACGCGATTGCGGCCGCCACGCGCCGGACGCTCAAGGAGCGGGGTATCGCGGCCATCAACCTCATTTCTTCCCCGGGTTCCGGGAAGACGACGCTTTTGGAGCGCACGATAGGCGCGCTCAAGCGCGAGATCGCGTTTGCCGTCGTCGAGGGCGACCAGCAGACGGACCGCGACGCCGCGCGAATCGCCGCCTGCGGCGTGCCGGTGGTCCAGATCAACACGGTCTCGTCGTGCCACCTCGACGCGCGCCAGGTCTCGCACGCGATTGAGGACCTTCCGCTCGAAAAGGCCCGCGTCCTTCTAATCGAAAACGTCGGGAACCTCGTCTGCCCGGCGTCGTTCGACCTCGGCGAGGACTTCAAGGCCGTGCTCCTCTCGGTTGCCGAAGGCGACGACAAGCCGCTCAAGTACCCCCTGGCGTTTCACGTTGCCCAAGTCATGGTGCTCACGAAGATCGACCTCCTGCCGCACGTCGACTTCGACGTCGAAAAGTGCGCGGCGTACGCAAAACGTGTCAACCCCGCGATTCGGGTCATCAAGACCTCGTGCCGCGGCGAGGGCGACCTGGGCGGGTGGCTGGACTTCGTCCGGAACCTCGCGGCCGGTTCACCCTGATCCAGGACCCGACCTTCTGTTCGGTTTTCGATTGTTGTCGGCGAGTGCCCGAAGCCCGCCGCGGGCGGCACAAGGGTAGCCACGGGCGTAAGCCCTGAACGTTATACACATGTCACCGTGCTACAGATGGCGAAGCCCGCAGGTTTCACGACGAGCCGCCAGTGCATCGGCGCATTCTGCGGCAATGGTTGCGATTCAGAGCGAGCTACATGTGTTCCGATGGTTGCGTCG
>JACRCP010000368.1 GCA_016218965.1 Deltaproteobacteria bacterium
ACACCCAGAGCCCCACCCCGGGCCTACTCCGCCGAAGCAGCGGCTTTCGGCTGCGAAGGCTGGACGCGTCCTGGAGCCCCGGCTCGCCCCGAACCTGGGCCAGAAGCGAAAAAAAACCGGCGGAGCATGCGCGAGCCGGGGAGGAAGGGCGTGCCGAGGTGGGGCGTTCACGCACGTACTCCAAATCCCACTGCGCATGAGGTTGACTTGTGCTCGCCCAAGGTGCAGAATCCCGCCCGCTTCGCCGGCGCACGAAACCGCCGGACGGAAAGGGGGCGCCATGGCCAAGAAGGAGAAGCAGTTGTCGGTAAAGGACCTGTTTGCCAAGAAGCGCTCGGAGCTCCTCGACCTTGCCAAACGCATGGGCGTGGCGGTCGACGCGGGGATGCTTCGGGCAGGCCTCATCGCCTTGCTCGCCTCCGCCCTCCGCAAGGACGGCGCCGCGGGCAAGGTCGTGGAGGCGGGAGTGACGGCCGCCCAGAAGGTGGCCGAGAAGGCCGGCACCATCGGGAAGGAAGTCAAGGAAAAGGCGCGGAAGGCAGGCGCGGGGGGGGCGGCGGCCGGGGTGGCAGTGAGGAAAACCGTGGCCACCGCGGTCAAAAGGACGGCCGAGAAGGCCGGGGGCGTGATCGGGACGAAAGGCGCCCCCAAGGCCGCCCGCAAGGCCGCAAAACCGAAGCGGGCGGCCGCGCCCGCCGCGCCTGCAGGTGAAACGGGCGCAACGTCGCAACCCGCGCCCATCGGTGGCGAGGCGCCTCCGGCGCCCGTGGCCGGGGAGAAGGTCGTGCACGGCACGGGCGAGGCCGACTGGGCCAAGTTCTCGCTCTCCGAGAAGCCGCCCAAACAGAAGTTCCCCGCGGACGAGTACCTCGGGGAGCTCCCCGAGTCGTACGACAGCGAGCGGCTGTTCGTCGTGGCCCGCGATCCCTACTGGCTGTTTTTGTACTGGGACCTCTCGCACGGCAAGTGGGACGAGGTCGTCCGCGCGGGGAACGGCAAACCTTACCTTCGGATCTCCGACGTGACGGACATCGTCTTTGACGGGGCCAATGCCCACCGGACGCTCGAGTACGAGATCCCGTACGGCGCCAAGAACTGGTACGCATACGTCAACGCCCCCGGGAGGGACTTTTTGGCCGAGTTGGGTTCGCGCGGGCCCCGGGGTTTCGTCCCTGTGGTCGCCTCGCGCCGCGCGCGGACCCCGCCCGACGATTTCTCGTCGCGCACCGAGGCGCAGTTTGTCACAATCCCGATGGATGTCCCCTTTGCGCGGCTTCGCGAGATCCTCGAGGCGCACGGTGCGGGCGAATCCGATCTGGCGCGGGTCCTGGCGCGCCTGCAGGCGATGGGTGTCTCGCTGCCGTTCGACTACCTTGCTGCGGCTGAGGCGGGCGTCCCGCGCGAGGAGTTCATCGGGGCCGACGGCGAGCGGTACCGGCGGTACCTCAGGGGCAGCGAGGAGGTCCTCGAGCGGCTCAAGCGTGAGGCGCGCGAAAACGTCTCGAGCGGCGGGGTATCGAGCTTTTCGGGGACCATCCCGCGTTTCTACGACGTCCCGGGCGACGATTTCTTTCTCGAAGCCGACGCCGAGGTCACCGTCCACGGCAGGACGCGCCCCGGGGCCAGGGTGACCGTGGGCGGAAGGCCGGTCGAGGTCGATGCGGACGGGCGGTTTGCGGTGCACGCAGCGCTCCCCGACGGCCCCAGGGATTTCCCGGTTGCTGCCGAGTCGGGTGACGGGCGGCTCAAGGCCGGGGTCAATATCACCGTTTCGCGGACGACTACGGAGGGTGCGGGGCAGTGATACGACCAGGCGAGGAAAAGGGGTACGTGGTGCTGCTTCTGCATGCCCACCTGCCTTTCGTCCGCCACCCCGAGTACGAGGACTTCCTCGAGGAGAACTGGTTCTTCGAGGCGGTGACCGAGACATACATCCCGCTCCTGGACGTCTTCGAGGGGCTGTGCGCCGACGGCGTCGATTTTCGCATCACCGTGTCGATAAGCCCCACGCTGGCGTCCATGTTCGTCGACCCTCTCCTGCAGGACAGGTACCTCCGTCACGTCAACAGGCTCATCGACCTTACCGGTCGCGAGATCGAGCGGACACGGGGGCACGGCGAGTTCCACGACCTCGCGTGGATGTACCACCTGCGCTTCCAGCGGGCGCGATACCTCTTTGAGGAGCGCTATGGGCGCAACCTGTGCGCGGCGTTTAAGAAGTTCCAGGACATGGGCGTCGTCGAGGTCATGACGTGTGCGGCGACGCACGGCTTCCTTCCGCTCATGGAGGACCATCCCTGGGCCGTCCGGGCGCAGATTCTCACGGCCCGGGACTTCCACACGCGCTGTTTCGGCCGGCCGCCGCGGGGGATCTGGCTGCCCGAGTGCGCGTATTTTCCGGGGGTCGAGCGCTTCCTTCAGGAGGCCGAGATCCGCTTTTTTGTCGTGGACACGCACGGCCTTCTCTACGGCGAGCCGCGGCCGCGCCTCGGGGTCTATGCCCCGGTCTACACCCCCGCAGGGCCGGCGGCGTTCGGGCGCGACACGGAATCGTCCAAACAGGTCTGGAGCGCAGAGGAGGGGTACCCGGGCGACTACGAGTACCGCGAGTTCTACAGGGACGTCGGTTTCGACCTCGACTTCGACTACATCAAACCGTTCATCCATCCGGACGGGATCCGGAACTTCACCGGCGTCAAGTACTACCGGATAACCGGAAAGACAAAGCACAAAGAGCCGTACCGCCGGACGGCTGCGCTCGAGAAGGCCGCCGTGCACGCCGGGAACTTCATGTTCAACCGCGAAAAGCAGGTCGAACACCTCGGAGGCGTGCTGGGGCGCAAACCGGTGATCCTTGCGCCGTACGACGCCGAGCTTTTCGGCCATTGGTGGTTCGAGGGGCCCGACTGGCTGAACTACCTTTTGCGGAAGGCCGCGTACGACCAGGGCGCTTTCATGTTCACCACGCCGTCCGAGTATCTCGGCCGCCACCCGACCCAGCAGGTCCAGCAGCCCGCCGCTTCATCCTGGGGGAACAAGGGGTACTACGAGGTGTGGGTTGAGGGGAGCAACTCCTGGATCTACCCCCATCTGCACATCGCCGAACTCCGGATGCGCGAGCTGGCAAACGAGCACCAGGGGCGGTCCCCTCTCATCGATCGGGCCGTCAGGCAATGCACGCGCGAGCTCCTGCTCGCGCAGTCGAGCGACTGGGCCTTCATCATGAAGACCGGGACCGCCGTGAACTATGCCGTAAAACGCGTCAAGGACCACGTCCTCCGCTTCACCCGCCTGTACGAAGATGTCAAGCGTGGGGACGTGAACGAGCAGAGGCTGTCGGACTTCGAAGCCCGCGACAACATCTTCCCCGACATAAGCCCCGCCCACTTCGCCTGGCGCTGACCTTCGCCCTTGCCCAATGTCTACCGGCCGGTAGACTATGCGTTTTTGTTTGACAGCGGCCGACCCTAACAACTATGATCTTATGTTGCGGGACCAGCCCACGGGAGGTGCAGTTCCGTTGAATACCCAGCTTGCTTTCGGCACTAACATTGGAGCGGAACGGCTCGGCTTCTAGAATTGTGCGGAGTGAGGGCGCGGCGGTCGGTTTGGAAAGGAGAACAAGATGAGAGTTTCGTTCTTTGCGGCTGGGTCCGTTGCAGCATTGTTGTTGTCGTGGTTCGCAGGCGGCTGCCAGTGCAGCGACGAAACGTCTTTCATCGGCGACGAGC
>JACRCP010000367.1 GCA_016218965.1 Deltaproteobacteria bacterium
CGACTCCTTTGTCAGAAGGCGCAGGAGTATGGCGATGCCGGGTCGCGAAGTTCAAATCGATTACGCTCACGATGCCTCGAAATTCCTTCAACGGTCGGCGGTTACGGTTAGCTCATGAGAAAACGTTGGGACAGCAGTGACGCTATACCTCCGCCTATCTCCACTTCCGGCAGTAAGTACCGAGCAGGTCCGAGATCTCCCGAAGGTCGCTGTCGCCCGGAAGTTGCGCCACCGCGTTTTCGACGACCGCAACCGCCTGGGTGCACACCTCCGCGCCGGTAGCCCATCCCGAGCTTTTTGAGCGCCTCGGCGTAGGCGATGACGGCGTTCGCTTTCACGATCTGCGGCCACGGCTTCCCGTCGGCGGCCCGAAGAAGCTGGGCGCGGGAACTCGTCACGGAAGCCGTCAAGCGTACGCTGTCCCAGGGCCGCGTGTATTCGGCTGAAGCGATGAAGACGTCGTCTTCGGGCAGGGGCACCCCGGGGCAGGTGCCGAGCACCTGGTTGAATACCATCGCGCTGTTGGGGGCCAAGTGCTGCGGCCTCACCTTCGCGGGGTTTCCCGATATCTGCTCGCCGTGGAAATCAACGACCTTGAAACCCGGCGGGAGGTCCACCTTGAGCCGCACGTCCTTGGCCGCGACCTCGAGGTTTGCCACAAGCCGCTCGCCGGTGAACTGTTTCCACGCCTCGTCGCGGCCGTCAATGAAGAGATACGCGCCCTTCCCCTCGTCGGTGAGCGTGTCCATGATGAGATCGTCGTAGCCCTCGCCTGCGCCCACCCCCACGAGGTAGATGCCTTCCTTGTCCTGGTCTTCGGCGTTTTGCGCGATGACCTCGGCCGAGACGTTCCCCACGTTGGCCTGTCCATCGCTGATGACGACGACGCGGTTCATTGCCGCCGGGTCGAAGTTCTTCCTGGCCAGTTCGTACGCCTTTCCGACCCCCGAATCGAGATCGGTCGAGCCGTCCGCGTACAGGCCCTCGACGGCCTGGAGGAAACGCGCGTCGTCGGGGCCCGTCACCCGGTGCGCGTCGAGCAGGACGTACTGCTGGGTGTTCCAGCGCACGACCGACACGACATCTCCGCCGCGGAGATCCGAGGCGATGGCGCGGAGGACCTGCTTTTCGTTTTCCAGGGGCTCGCCGTCCATCGAGCCGGTCGTGTCCAGGCTGAACGTCAGGACAAGCGGCCGCCGCTCGGCGCTTCCGACCCCGGGCCCCTGCACGCCGACCTGGAACACGTACTCGCCGGTTTCCCCCACCGGAGCCATCTGCGGGTAGACCGACAGACTGCCCCACTGCGGCAGGTCGTATTTGACCGAATAGTAGTTCAGGAACTCGTACGTTCTCACGATGTCAAACGGGACGGTCTTGCCGTTCCGGATCGCTTTGCGGGCGATGACAGCCGATGCCTTGCTGTTCGAGTCGTCGGCCGACATGTAGTAGACACGGCGCTCGGCCGAGACCACGCACTCTTCCGGGCCAGCGTCCTTTTCGGGGTCGTGCCCGGTGTCGAGAACGCCGGCGTCGGCGTATCCCGCGTCGGGGCCCGATGGTGCGCCTGCGTCCACCTCCGCATCGGGGGCCGCGCCGGCATCGCGCGGCCCGCCCTGGCCGGAGTCGTACGGCCCGGAACCGGCATCCCACGCGCCGCTGTCGGCGAAACCGGACCCCGCATCGGCGTGGCCCGAACCGGCATCGTATGCGGGAATGGCGGCGTCCGTGAAGGCCGGCCCCGAGTCGTTGACCCACCCGCCGCCTGTGTCACGATATGCCGTTCCCCCGCCGCCGTCCGCGGCCGAGACCGTGCCGCCGTCTTCAGAGGGAGCGTTTGGACCGCCCGCGCCCCCATCCACGCCCGGGTTCCCCCCGCGCAGGAGCGTGCTTTCGTCCAGGCTTCCGCACCCGCCGGCCGCGGCAACGGCAAGAAGCGCGACCGCCACGAACCCCGTCCGACGCAGAACGCTTAGTACAGCGCCCCGCAAGTAAGTGCCCAGATCGCCGAAGGACCGGGCGTCGAGGGCGAGGCGCGACGACGACGCTGTAGCAGCGCTACTGCGAGGAGGAGCAACACTGCCATCGGCGTCCGGGACCGGCGAGGTGGGTACGAACTTGCGGGAAGCTGTACTTAGTGCCGTATTCATGTCCCTGCCCTCCTTAGTTTAGCCGGCAATCCCCGGCAACCCGTCTCTTGAACGGAATTGCCCCGCAGGCGGGAAGAGTGGGACTTTTCGCGCGGAGGGAGGGCTTCGGCCGACCCTACTCTTTCTTGTCCGGTTTCTTCTCTTTTTCCGGCTCGGCGGCGAGGGCCTGTTTGGCGACTTCGAGGACGTCGGCGGCGGGGAGGATGCCCGGGGTCATGCCTCGCCCCATGCCGCGCTCCTTCATGGCGGTCACGTGGATGCGGTAGACCATGATGCCTATGAGCTTCCCGTCGATCGTGAACGCGGGCGAGCCGAGGGTGAGCGTGCTTGCGATGTCCGAGAGCACGTAGAACGTCCTGGGCCGATCGATTATGGATCCGATCCGCGCGACCAGCCCGAACGGCGAGCGGTTCTCGGCCTTCCCCATCCGGTCCACGACGACGATCTGGTCGAACATTTTGGGTTTCGCCTCTTTGGAAAGGTCGACGTGGGCAAACGGCTTTGCGGGTTTGTCGACCGGCCTGATGAACGCGAGGTCGAGATCCTTGTCGCGGAGCACGAGCCTGGCGGGGATTTCCTTCTCCTGTCCCGCGCCCAGGACGATCTTGACGTCGGTTATCTCGGTTTCATATTTGGACTTGAACGTGTCCTCGCCGAACCCGAAGCTCGCCGAGCTCATGAACTCCGACCGGTCCACGGTCCGGAGCGAGACGACGACCAGCCCCGCGGGGTCGACGCACGTCCCCGTCACCTCGAGCGTCTGATCGCGCTTTTGCCCGCTCCGGCCCTCAAACGCCATGCTCTCCTTGAGCGTGATCTTCACCGACACCACGGCGTCCTGAACCTTCCCGAGGATCTCCCGCCCCGAGTCTTCCACCGAACCGGCGGGAGCAAGAGAAGGGACGAAAAGGACTGCAAGGACCGCAGGGACGAAAACCGACACGGACAAAATTGAACGCATGATGGACCTTTCAACGGATGTTTCGGGGTTTGCGGGCGGACTCCGCTTCGCTTCAGCCGCCCCTACTTCTTGATTCTCACTTCTTCTTCGGCCAGCCCGGCTTCAACTCCAGGAACAGGTGGTGGATCCCCCGCCGTACATGAAACACCACAACCGACGGCCGCTCCTTCTCTATGCCGGCCATGGTCCCTTTGAGGGCTTCGACATTCGGCGTCTCCTTTCCGTCAATCGAAAGGACGAGATCGCCCACGGACAGCGTTCCCAAGGCGGCCCAGCCCCCCGGGGTGACCTCGTCGACGACCACGCCGGTCTGGTCGTCGCTCCAGAGTTCGGCCACCCTGTCCATGAACGTGATGCCGCGGCAATCGAACTCGAAGCTTTCGTCGCGCAGCTTCTTCATCTCGCGCGGCTGCCTCGGCGCCCCGGGAAGGGTCATCTCGACCTTGATCTCCTTCCCGTCGCGGACGACGCCGAATGCGGCCTTTGTGCCGATGCGGTACTGTCTCACCATGGCCGGCAGGATGTCGTGTTCCTCGGGGAGCGACGACGGAATCTCGTCGCCGTTGAGCGACATCACAAGGTCCCCTACCTTGAAGCCGGCATCGATGGCGGTTTTCACCGGGAGCACGCGCGTTATTCGCACGCCCTTTTTCCCCTCGACGCCCAGTTTTGCAGCAAGGTCCTGCGTCAGCACCTGGAACATGAGGGGGAGCCACGCCTTTTTCACCTCGGTGCCGGATTCCTCGGACGCCTTGTTGCCGATGGTGACGACCGTGAGGAGCTTTTCCTGATCGCGCTCGTACGACACGAGCACCGGCACCTGCACGTCCTTCTTCCCGTCAAGGAGCTTTCGCGTGGCCTCGGCAACCGCCTCAAGGTTTTTGACGGGTTTGCCGTCGACGCCGGTGATGACGTCCTTGGCCGTGATGCGGGGTTTGGCCTCGGCGCAGGGGCCGCCGGGCCGAACGGAGGTCACCAGCACGCCGTCGCTGTCCTTCCTCTTGAGTTCCTTGGCAAGGACATAGGACATGTTGCGAGCGGTGACCCCCCACGCCTGCAATTCCTGCGGGCGCGGGCGCATCTCCTCGCGGTCGATCGGCGTGACCTTGAGCCTGATCTCCTTGCCTTCCCGGATCACGGCCGCTTCGGCGGGCTTCCCGACCTCCATCCCCATGACAAAGAGGTTGAACAGCGGGACTTCCTCGTCAAACTTCGCGTTGACGTCCTTGCCCGCGAGCCGGACGAGCACGTCGCCCGACCCGAACCCGGCCTTTTCGGCGGGCGACCCCTCGATGGTGCCGCTTACCAGGATCCCCTTCATCTTCTGTCTCTTGAGGAGCGGCTGGACCTCGATGCCGATCCACGCCCGGGCGACCTTGCCGTGTCTTGTGATCTTTTCGGCGACCGCCTTTGCGAGGTTCCCCGGTATCGCGCCCGACAGGCCTATGTCTATCTCGTTGATGCCGATGATCTCGCCCTTGAGGTTCACCAGCGGGCCCCCGGAATTCCCCCCGTAGATCGCCGCGTCGTGACCCAGCCACCTAACGACCGACCCCACGTCCTCGCCTTCGAGCCTGAACTTGAACGGTCCGAAGATCCGCGGCTGGATCATCTCGGTGTTCGAAACGATCCCCAGCGTCACGGACTGCGAGAGCGCCAGCGGGCTCCCCATCGCGAGCACCGTGTCGCCCACGCGCACCTTGGACGAATCGCCGAACGCCGCCGCCGGGAACTTGCGGGGTTTTTCGGGCTGGAGCGCGAGCACCGAGATGTCGGTCAGGGGGTCCGTCCCCAGGAGCTCGGCCTCGACCTCCTCGCGGCTCGAGAGCGTACAGAAGATCTGCTTGCTCCTCCCCGCGACGTGATGGTTGGTGATCACATGGCCGTTGCCCGAGATGATGGCGCCCGAGCCGAACGACTCGTACTTCACCTCGCGGCCGCCGTCGTACTCGGTCCAGACAACGTGAATACGCACGAGCGACGGCTTCATCCGTTCGATGGCCTTGTCAATTGTCTTGCGGAGGGCGTCCGGCGCCCCGGCGGGCGCTTCCTGGGCCGCGGCGGTCCCGGCGGACAAAAAGACAAGGATGCCCGCAATGATCGCGTGGAACCTCTGGAGAACTCTCATGTCCTTCCTTTTCCGGCGATGGGAAACCCCGTTTCCGGCGCACATTACCACTTCCGGACGCGCAATCAAGCCGGCATTTGCCGGCATTTGCCGAACGCCAGGAACCGCGGTCCGAGCCCCGCCCCGGCGCGCCCTGGATCCCTGTCTCGCACAATACCGCGGCCGGAAACGTTGAAGCATCCGGCGGAGCCTGCGCGAGACAGGGTGGAGGGGCGTGCCGGGGCGGGGCGTCCCCGCGGGTCTGAATGTGCTCCGAATGTGCTCCGAATTTGACCGGGCCGCGTTGCGGGCGTAACATTGGGTCGGGACTGGCGAAACGAGGGGGTCGGGGCCCGGGGGTTCTCATGGGCACGGCGGAATTCAGGGTGGTGGGCGGACGCGGGGACCGCGAGGCGTTCGTGCGCGATCTCCTTGCGGCTTTCTCGCAGTCCCTCATCCAGACGCTCCTCAAACTCGGTTTCTACGACCTCGACCACCCTTCGGCCCGCGATTCGCTCGCCTCGATGCACCAGATGTTCAAGTCCGCCATAGCGGGCCACGACGAGGTCACGTATATCGCCGTCAGGTCCGTCGAAAAACCGGAGGTGCTGGTCGTCGGGTATTTCCCCGAGCCCGTCCCGCTCTCGGACGTGATGCGAACAGGGACCGCCGAGCTGTTCGTCCCCAAGTTCCTTGACTATTTCATCAGGCACCGCATCTACAGCCTTACGCTCAACCAGCGGCTCGAGGCCGACGAGATGCGCGGTTTCGTCGACGCGATGTTCAAGAGCCTCCAGCCGGACGTCCCGGCCGACGCGGTGCGCGCGGCCATCGCGCTCGGCGGCGTGACCAACATCTCGCTCCTGTTCGTCGAGGACGCCGTCGGGGCCGGGCGCCGGATCTCGTGGCGGGCCGAGCTGGCGCTCACCCGGCTCTCGAAGGACCTCGCGAAGATCCCGCTCTACACGAACATCTCGGCCGAAAAGGCGGCCGCCTTGCGGACGCAGGTCATCGGCGACGTGCTCCGACCCCTGAAGTCCGGCGAGTTCGTGGCCGAGCTGCTCGTGAACACGGATCTCATCGAGGCCGAACTGAAAAAACAGGGGTTCGCCGACCCGCTCAGGGAGATCGCCGCCGCCACGGCGCCCGAGGTGCGGTACGATGCCATCCGCCAACTCAATCAGATCAGAAGCCGCATCGCCACCGAAGGGCACCCGCGCCCGCGCGAGCGGGCCGACCTTGCCACCGCGGCCGCCGACGCCACCAAGGCACTGGCGCTCGAGATGGTCAGGGCCGACAGGCCCGAGGACTACGACGGCCTCGAGGCGCTCTTCCGGGCCCGCGTGCTGGGCCTCGAGGACATGCCGGCGCGGTTCAAGAACATCCTTACGGTCCGGGTCCAGGCGGCATCGATGCTCGGCCGCCGGGACGAGTACCTCGCATGGCTCCGCGAGGAGCAGATCCCCGAGATGCTCTCACAAGGGCTCGCCATCTATCCGGAGGCGTCCCGGGAGATCGTGCGCCAGGGAGGGCTTCAGTTTCTCATCGACGCCTTTGAGATCATGGCCGAGCGCCTCGCGGATCGAACGGCTCCCACCGAGGTCCGCAGGGCCATCGCCATGGTCGCCAACGCGCTGATCGCCAACAACGTCCTCACGCTCCTCAAGGAGAAGTACCTCGAGGCCAAAAAGGAAGACCGGGTGCGTTTCAAGGGGGCATTCAGGCTGTTCGGGAGCCGCGGCGCCGTGGTCTACGTCGAGATCCTCCGCGAATCGGAGGATCGCTGGGTGCGCAAGTCCAGCCTCGAGGCGCTCGAGTCGATGGGCGCGGAGGTCGAAAACGTCATCCTGGCCGAGATCATGAAGCCCCAGACACCGTGGTTTTTGCAGAGAAACCTCCTGCAGATCATCGAAAAGATCGGCACATCGCACTCGGCCGGCGCGCTCGAACAGTTCCTGAGCCACAGCGACCCGCGGGTGCGCACCGCCGCAGTCGGCGCCGCCTCGGAGGTCCTGGGTCCCGCGGCGGAGGCCCGGATCATCCGCATGCTCAGCGATCCCGACGGAAAGGTCCTCGAAGTCGTGATCGAACGGCTCGGCGGGCTCCGCAGCAAGCACCCGGCCGTGGTCGACCTGTACAGAAAGGTCTTTGACCCCGAGAAAGACGCGGCCTACCCCGAACCGCTGCGCCGCGCCGCGTGCATCGCAATCGCCAGGACCGGCAACATCCCGCTCGGGAAGGACTTCAGCGCCGAGGACCTCCTTTGCACGGCGCTCAAGGGGCAGGAAAGGAAGGTCCTTGGCATGTCGGTTTCGCGAAAACCCTATTTCACCCCGATCGTCCGCGGGATGATCTGCGAGGCGCTTTCGCAGATCGGCGGCGACAAGACTCTCGAGACACTCGAAGAAATCGCGAAAAGGGAAGGCGACCCCGACGCCCAGCCCGCCAAACGCGCGCTTATGGCGATGAAGGCGAAAAAAGAAACGAACAAGAGTTGAGGGAGTTTGCGAGTTCAGGAGTTCAGGAGTCGAGGAGTTGGGGGTTCCGGAAACGTTTTCGCTTGCGTGCCGGCCTTCCTTTGATTAGTATCCCGTCCGCTTTGCGGCTCTTTGACGCGGAGAGATGGCCGAGCCTGGTTGATGGCGCATGACTCGAAATCATGTGTGCCCTTACGGGTACCGGGGGTTCAAATCCCTCTCTCTCCGCCACAAAAGCTGTCAGCTTTCAGCAGTCAGCTGTCAGCCGGAACGTCGGACGACGAGGTCCGGTTGTTGAAGGCTGACGGCTGATGGCTGATGGCTGGTTTTGGGTTGCCCGGAGAGATGTCCGAGCGGCTTAAGGAGCACGCCTGGAGAGCGTGTATACCTCAAAAGGGTATCGTGGGTTCAAATCCCACTCTCTCCGCCAGGTTGGCGACAGCCGGGCC